>JAKFXP010000097.1 GCA_021731325.1 Parcubacteria group bacterium | reverse complement strand
CTCCATTTTGAAGTGCGAGGGGCAAAAAATCCATTTTAAGTGGTCATATAAGAGATTCCCGAAACTACTCAAACAACCCTTTAGGGCGATAGGTCAGTGCTTCAAGAACATGTTCTTGAAGCACTGTTTCTGAATGCGCGAGGTCTGCAATGGTACGTGCGAGTTTGATCGTCCTGTGGTGGCTGCGAGGCGACAGATTGTATTTTGTTGCAGAGAGGGTAAGTATCTGCTCCGCCTCAGGAGTAAGTGCTGCAAGAGTATCAATGTCACGAATAGTCATGTCACTATTCGTTTTGGTACTCGATTCGTATCGCTTTGCCTGTATATCTCGAGCTTCTTTGATGCGTTCACGTATGTGAGGTGATTCTTTGGGGAGTGTGGTTGTTCGAGTGTGTAACTTTGAGTGTTCAATGTGCGATACTTCAATCCACAAATCCACTCGATCGACCACAGGACCAGATATTTTCTTTTTAAGGCGCTCCCTATCCGTCTCATGTATGCGGCTGTCTCCCCGTTCGCGATTCGGATTCATGGCGGCGACAAATATGAAATTAGCAGGAAAGGTTACCGATCCTTTGGTGCGTGATATAGAAATAACACGATCTTCAAGAGGTTCCCGTAGTCCGTCGATAACCCTTCGTTCAAATTCAGGAAATTCATCGAGGAATAGTACTCCCCGATGTGCAAGGGTTGCTTCTCCAGGATGCGGTATGCTACCACCACCCACAATGGCAGTATGAGAAGCGCTGTGATGGGGTGACCGAAAGGGAGGGTCTGTAATAATGACACCTTTAAGATGTCCTGCGAGAGAATGAATTGCCGTTGCCTCAAGAGCTTCTTCAAATGAAAGTGGGGGTAATATGCCGCGCAAGGCACGTGCAAGCAGTGTTTTACCCGTTCCTGGAGGTCCAAACAATACAATGTTGTGACGTCCAGACGCCGCAATCTCAAGGCCTCGTTTAGCAGTCTCTTGACCACGGACGTCGCTAAAGTCGGTATGAACAAGAGTATCTGTGGTTGTGAGTGCAGTGGGGGTTTGTTGAGGAAGCGATACTCGCACCCCACCACTTGTTTGTGGAGTAAAATGATGCACCACTTCTTGTAAGGTGTGTGCTGAGAGAACAATGAGTCCATGTATAAGCGCCGCTTCGGCGGCGTTTTGAGCAGGCACTACAAGGGTATGATATTTGTGTTCGTGTGCAAAGCGAGCAATGGAAAGCACTCCACGTACCGGGCGAAGGTCGCCCTCAAGAGATAGTTCACCCAAAAAAATGATACCCTCGGGATCAAATACCACATCTCCGGCGGCAAGTAAGTACGACAATGCTATAGGAAGGTCAAACCGAGGACCTTCTTTTTTAATATCAGCGGGAGCAAGTGACACTAGTATTCGTTTATTTGTGTGTTTTGGTGACTCAAACCCAGAATTTTTTACCGCTGCTGCAACACGCTCGCGCGACTCATCAATAGCTCGGTCACCAAGTCCAACCACTTGGAATGAATGGAGACCCATTGAAAGATCTGCTTCGACGGACACCAGTGCAGCGTCGAGAAAAATCGGTTGTGCGCTATAAACACGAGCAAAGCTCATGTGTCCAGTGTACTTCCGAGGGGTTCACCAAGGCAAGCTGGCGCGAGTTAATATTCCCGTGCAGTCATTCTCGAACGGATGTTTTCAAGGGTATCTGGGCTGGTGGTTATGACAATGGTGGCGTTGTCAGGCATGCTCCACAATAGCACCACCTCATCACTTGAGTTGGTGAGTACACGCACGGGCACATTGGCAATAGTTCGATCTCCAAAGGTTCCAAATGTACGTTCGGGGGGAGTTGGTGGGGTGGTGGTGCTAGAAGTTGCGCTTATGGGAGGGGCGCTTGGTGGTACTTGAGGTGGGAGAGAGTTTTGTAAGGTTGATTCAAATAGCGGTGTAAGATCGGTACTCATCGTAGACTCCCACTCCATCATTCCTGAAAATGCGTTTTCGTAATGATTTACCGTAAAAATAAGGTAGGGTTGGTTGCCTTTTGATTGGTGGAGACCAAGCATCATTTGGTCAGCAAGGGAACGTGAAAGAGTGGATGGTACTTGCGCGTCAATGTGTGTTAAAAAGCTGCGGGGGGTGACTGAGACGAGTTCATCGAGTGCCGTGGTGGGTAGGTGTAGAGTTTCTGTGAGTCGTATTTCAGTAATCTTCCCTGCCTCAATGACACTGCTTTCGCGGGTGGTGCGTAAGTCCGACATGAGCCCAGGACGCTCTTTATTGGTAATATCATACACTTGCGTCATTTCAGTAAAGAAGAAGTTTTTCACCAAGTCTTCTTTCTCAACTGTTCGGGAAAAGTAGTACATCACCCCCACAACGATTGTCCCTAAGACGAGGGCAATACTTGCTCCAATGAGCAAATAAGAGCTTGCGGTAAGACGGCTTTGGGTTGCGAGTCGCACAGTAGTGCCCCCCACTCCTCGCTTCTTCTCTTCCGCAGATATCATATCTACTACGGAGGTTTTGTTGTGGGTTACCATACTCGCCACATCAGAACGCAAGGTGCGCATGGTCGGTAGAACAGTTTTTTGAGGAGTGGACACCTCTTCGGTGCTGGTTGGTGGAGTGTGTTCTGGTACATCAACACTACGCATAAGCTCATCGAGTGCAGTACTTTCGGTTGAGTGAGCACGAACCCCCCCTTCAGAAGTTGATCGTAGAGACTGCCCTGCCTCTGCTATTGCGTGGGCGTGTACGCTGGTGGGCATCTGTGCAATAGTAGTAGATGACTCTTGAGGAGTTGTTGAGGAAGGTTCGATTGCCTCAAGCTTAGATATACTCTGTTCTGGAGGTACGCTAACACTTTGTTGTAAAATTCTTTCTCTCAAGCTCGATAAATTGGTTCCCGATACATCCGCTTTTTTTACCACCGGAACTGTCTCCAATGGAGCACTTGCTTGTGGCGACGTGTTGTTCGAAAATGCGGGAATAGTTTGTTTAAATATTTCAGGAGTGTTATATAGCGCATTGACATTTTCAATCCGCTGCTCTGTCGACACAATCAGTTTTGGCGTTAGGGCGGGCGCAGGGGTTGCGGTCTCCCACATGTCAGGTAAATCAAAGCCGATTGCTTGCAAGGGTGTTGGTGGTTGCACAGGATGCTCCACCAATGTCTCGGGTTCTGGTGGGGAGGTTGGCTCCAAAGAGTTAATAAGTGCAGAAATATCTATCTCAGGCACCCTATCGATGGGTGGTGTGGGTGGAGGGGGGGTGCCATCGGTTTCCCACATATCGGGAGGAAGGGTGGCAATGTCTTGCTGCACATGCGGTGACAAAATAGTGTCTACAGCGCGCGTTGGTGATCGAAGTTGAATGGTGGGCTCCACAAGAAGTGGTTGTTCGAGTATGGTATCGACCGTTGGTTGAAAAGTATCGTTCTGTGTTTCCACCTCATCCAAAAAAGGTGGTTGCATAGGCACAGGTTCTTTTGAAGCAGTGAACAGAAGAGGGTCAAACACAGGGGTTGGTTCTAAAATAGAAGCAGCTGGTTGTGGAATAGAGGGTGCTGGCTGTGGTGTATTTGAGAAGGGGGCGACAGCAATGGGTGGCACAGGCACGAATACTGGTGCTAGTGGAGCGACCTCAACAGGAGTGGGTTGAGGTGGATACAGGGGAGGTGATGCAAGAACAAGCGCTTCTTGAGGTGGCAGATCTTGGATAGGAGGAGGTGCTACAACTGGTTGCGGCACAACATTCGACACAGGAGGTACTGGTTGGCTCTGTGTAGGAACTACCAAGACCATCGGTTCAGGTGCGATCGGGGTAGTGGGTGTGGGGGCAGGAGCTATCACACGCTCTGGTGCAGTAGGAATAGCCTCCGACTCATCTCCTGCAATGACATCAGAAAGTCGCAAAACAGGCACCCGGTATGATTGCGGGTTTATACTCATGAATCTATTGTACTACACCCAAGGTTGCAATAGCGAACGAATACGTGGGAAAAATACACCACAATACCAGTGGTATCTCTACGAGACATTGTAAGGCAACGACACGGATTCTATGCAAGTCGTTTGACGGAACCAAACGAGTTAGATTTCCCAGTCTTTCCAGTAATAGTATATCGCTTTGGATCTTCGTCCATATCAACAAATTCATCCACCACCTCTTTTAGACGACCAGAACTCGAGCGGCCAAATGATATCACTTCAACCTGACACCCTCCAGCAGTTTTTAAATATTCCACCGCAGGAACAAAATCACCATCACCTGTAGCAAGGATAACAGCATCGAGTTTAGGAGCCATCTTTATTGCGTCAACCGCCATACCTATATCCCAATCAGCTTTTTTCGCGCCTCCCGCAAAAATTTGCAAATCTTTGGTCTTTGCTTCGATACCAATCTTTGCAAGGGCTTCAAAAAACCCCTGCTCTTCGCCACTTTCTGTGGTTACGACATATGCGATTGCACGAACCAGGGTACGGTCTGCCACCGCATCTTTTAGTACATTATTAAAATTTACCTTTGCGTGATATAGATTTTTTGCGCTGTGATATAGATTTTGCGTATCAATAAAAACAGCAACACGCTGCGCTTTGTGTTTAATGGCTGACATAAAGAAGATTTGGAGACCGCTCTCTTGAGAGAGCGGTAACGTAAAATGTATTAAAATAACAATCGATTACACGATGTGTATATGGTACCAAAAAAATACGTCGTTACCTACGACCCGCTAGTAAGAAGGGTCGTGGCGGCGACTATTTTTTTAGGTCGAGTTTCTTCAAAAGCGCGGCATAAGCACGCTTATCCTTACGCTCGAGATATTTGAGGTGAGTGCGTCGATCTGCAACCATACCAAGCAATCCCCGTCGAGAGTGCATATCTTTTGGGTTTTTCTTAAGGTGAAGTGCTAGTTCGTTGATTTTCTTGGTCAACAAACCAACCTGAACCTCCGGACTACCCGTATCGGTTGCATGTCGTGCGGTTTCTTTCACCACATTCTGTACCTTTCGTTTCGTTAACATGGGACATACTCTAGCACATATTGACAAATAATGCAACCCCTGCGGTTATTGTGCTGAAAATACACACCATCGCACCTAACATGAGTGGGATACATTTGTATATTACTGTGGTGTGTGCGACACTTTTTCTATGACGTCAAAACATGAACTCTCCGCACTCAAGTATGAGTTTTTGGAATATGTAGAAATTGAACGAGGACGTGCAGTAAAAACTGTTGAAAATTATGATCATTATCTCACCCGTTTTTTGGAACAAACAGGGGTTTCTGAACCCAATCACATAACAGACTTGGTTGTACGAGAATTTAGACTCTGGCTTAACCGGCAAAAAGCTCGACCTGGTCGTGTGGGATCAGATCATGAGGCATTGAAAAAAAAGACCCAGAATTATTACCTTATTGCACTTCGCGCATTTCTTAAGTTTTTACGTAAACGGGGCATACGTTCTCTGGAACCAGAACGCATAGAGCTTGCAAAGGTGGGGGAACGTTCCATAGACCTTATTACCACACACGAGCTCGATCGGCTGCTGCACGCCCCTGAGGGTGTCGATACCAAAGAGGTGAGAGATAGAGCCTTATTGCAACTACTCTTCTCAACCGGGCTGCGAGTATCTGAGTTATGTGCGCTCAATGCAGATATTGATCTTTCGGTGAGCGAGCTGTCAGTTCGTGGCAAAGGGGACAAGGTGAGGGTTGTTTTCCTCAGTCCCGAAGCGAATAAAGCAGTACAGGTCTGGTTGCAAAAACGCAAAGATATGTCGGATGCGTTGTTTGTGACCCTTGGTTCTCGTACAAAGGAAGGAAGTGAGAATCGACTCACTCCCCGTTCAGTACAAAGGATTATCAAAGGGTATGCCACAAAGGCGGGAATTACTCGAAAAGTGACTCCCCATGTGATACGACACATGTTTGCCACCGATCTTCTCAGTAATGGTGCAGATCTCCGTGCTGTTCAGATTATGTTAGGGCACGCGAACATTGGTACCACACAGATATACACCCATGTCACTGACGCACATCTTCGGGAAATCCATAAGAAGTTTCATGGGAAGAAAGGAAACCAAAACCCATGATATAGTACTTTGATATGAGGATTGTTTCATGGAACGTGAATGGTTTACGTGCAGTTGCACGCAGAGAGCAACTCTACCCTCTGTTTGACACCCTTAAACCAGACCTGCTTTTGTTGCAGGAAACAAAAGCAGAGCAAGAGCAGTTACCGGAAACGGTGCGAAACATACCTTCTTATGAGTCATTTTTTAACTCCTCACAAACCCGGGCAGGATATAGCGGTACAGGCATATACTCGAAGAAACATCCACAACAAGTGACGCGAGGGATGGGAAACGAAGTCTACGATCAAGAAGGTCGAGTACTAACTGCATATTTCGAAGGATATACGGTGTGTAACATATATTTTCCCAACGGTGGGCAAGGGCCGGAACGACTCGCCTACAAACTAGACTTCTACGAAGCATTCCTTGAGTATATTGAAAGTCTCAAAAAACATGGATTTGTTTTTTGGGGGGGTGATGTAAACACCGCACACGAACCAATTGATCTTGCTCGACCAAGAGAAAATGAGCAAAATACAGGTTTTTTACCCGAAGAACGAGCTTGGCTCGATACCGTAACCAGTCACGGGTGGATTGATACTTTTCGACATTTTTATCCCACAAAAGCGGATGCATATACATACTGGGATATGAAAACACGAGCACGTGATCGAAACGTGGGGTGGCGTATAGACTACTTGTTTGCTTCGACCACCTCTCTCCATGTACTACAAAAAGCAGCCATTCATCCGCAGGTATTTGGAAGCGACCACTGCCCCATCAGCATTGATGTGGATATCCAATAAACATTCCTGAGAAAAGTATAAACAGGCTGAGAGCAGGCCATGGTATAAAGGACAGTTATCCACACCCATGTCCTTTACATGTCTTATATAAAAACTATACTAATACTCAGACCAGCGTGATGGTGATTCCAAGGAAATAGGCAATGCTCTCTTTGTGGGAGATATCGCACATAGGGCGCATTGCCTATTTCCAAAGAAATATGTTCTTTGGAGAAAGTTGTTCTTTGAACGAAGCTAAGAGCAAGTAACAAATATAACAGGAGTTCAAGTGTAGATGTCCGCACCCAATAACAAAAATTTTTTGTAAAAAGACACTCCTACCAAACGAACGACGATTATATACGTGAAAACAAAAGGCTTCAAAACACAATTAAATAAGCACAGCCCCCAGTACAGCGAAAGCCGCCAACCGTGAACACTTGGATCTCCACCCAAACATTCACCCTCTGATATGTCGCAAAGAGTATTTACAAGACATTTAAATCCTCTTTGCGGCAGATCATAGGAAAAGTAGGCGGCTTTATTTTACCCAAAACCCCGATACGGTCGGGGTTTTTTGTTACACGTGTAACAAAAGGTTAATATACGTTATTTTTTTTGCGAAGCTCACGTATCTCTTGAGCCTCCTCTTCGTTTTTACGTGCCCTACCCTTCGTACCCAACTGCTGCAATGTTTCTGAATCGAGTTTCGAAAGTTCAACAACGCGCTGTTCGAGATACGGTAAATTATTTTTTTGCGGATCGTCTAGTACTTCTTCAAGTAATGCGTGAAGCATCCATCCAGTACGAGGGCCAGGCGTTTCATGTGTAACACGCAAGATATGTTCTCCTTTAATCTCCAACATACCTACACTGATTGGGTCACGTAATGCTTCCTCCACCATACTGACATATTTTCTAAATCTAAAAGGCTGCTCCTTTGGTCTCCCACTACCAATGCGGTCACATTTACGCACGTCCAAGAGATGCCATATATTTTCTGGACCAACATTATTTATCATTCTTCGAACGGCCGAGAGTGTAATTTGATCCGGATCACTAAAAAACATATGCCAACGTACCATTTTTTCTATCTTTGCGGCCATTTCGGTCGGAAAACGTAAATCCTGTAATATTTTACGTGTTACACGTGAACCAACAACCTCATGTCCATAGAATGTCCACTCACCCGTGGGAGATTTTCGTCTACACTCAGGTTTACTCACATCGTGCAGTAAGGCGGCAAGACGAACTTCAAGAGACCAATTCTTATCGGCAGCATGTTGCAAAGAACGAAGTAAATGTTCAAAAACATGATAACTGTGTGCTTGGTTTTGCTCGACACCCACACTTCTCTCCAGGTCGGGTAACACATAACGCAGAAGCCCTGTGTGTTTCATGTGTAACACCGCCTCCATGGGATGTGAAGACATAACAATTCGAATCAACTCATCCCGTATACGCTCTTTTGAAATTTTTTCTAATAACACTGCGTTTGAGGCCAAAGCCTCATAAGTATGCTGTTCAATTCCAAAACCGAGCTCAGAAGCAAGGCGAATAGCCCGTAACATGCGTAACGCATCCTCCTTAAACCGAAGATCAGGATTACCCACCGCACGAATGATTCGAGCAGCAAGATCAGCGTGTCCTTTATAAGGATCAACAAAATGTCCTTTATCAGAATCAAAGGCCATTGCGTTGATAGTAAAGTCTCGTCGAGAAAGATCATCAGTCAGGGAAACACCAAACGAAACACTATCGGGGTGACGTGAATCGGTATAAGTTGACTCGGTTCTGTATGGAGTAACCTCGATAACCTTCGCACTCTCCTCTGCTGCGTCGACAGTAACTACGCCGACCGTACCAAATGTATTAGTGTAGTATGTTTCTTCAAAAAGTTCCTGAATTTGTTCCGGGTGCGCATTGGTGGTCACATCCCAATCTTTTGGAAGGCGTCCCAACACGAGGTCACGGGCACAACCCCCAACGAGGTATGCTTCAAAACCTGCACCCCGTAATGTTTTGGTTACACGTGTAACCTCTGTGGGGATGCTATAGATATGTGGCATTACTCAATAGTATCGCATTTTTTTTACTTTTACTATACAATGTGAACTACTGCGCCCGTGGTGAAATGGATATCACAGCTGACTTCGGATCAGCTATTGTGGGTTCGAGTCCTGCCGGGCGCACAAAGCAAAGCTTTGGGCGTCTGGAGCGATGTCTGGGAGACATCGAGTCAGGACTTGAAGTCCCTTGTGAGCTTTTTTCAAGTGCGTAGCACGCAAAAAAAAGCCACAAGGGGTACTGAACCTGTAAGGTTCGAGTCCTGCCGGGCGCACAAAGCAAAGTTTACCGAGTTTCCACACAGTCTATAAGTGTACAAACAGGCTACCGTATACGACATTTTTTTCGTCATATGTGGTAGTATGTTTATATATGGGTTTTGTCATAGATCAACTGACTTTGTTAGGACTCAATGGACGTGAGGTGCGAGTCTTCACTGCGCTTGCCACATTCGGACAAATGAACATGACCATGCTAGCAGCGCGCGCAGGTCTCCCGAGAACGACCGTGGATGCAATTGTGAGAAGGTTGCTCACACAAGGGTTATTGGTGAGTAAAAAAGTTATTGGACATACCGAGTATTACGTTGAACTCAGTGACGTTTCTCATAAACTAGACTCTCTAATTAAAAAAATTAGTCCTACTGCCGTACAAAAAAATGACGAAATTATTGTAAATAAACAAAGTGTAGATTTTAATAATCTAAAAAATCTTGAAATATTTGAGGAATCTGATGGGAGTCGAGTTGGGATACTCCAGAGTAGATATACGACACCTGAGCGCCTTGTGGGGTATGTTACGCGCGCAATAGCACGCCAATGTGTGATTGATTTATTTGCACATAAACAAGCTCTTGAGGGGCTTTGCGAAATCTTACCTAGAGGTTCACTGGTATCAACACGCCACTCTTTCTATCGTATCCCCACTATGCATTGTAGTACACACGCCGATATCATTTTGTTTCACAACAAGGTATGTTTTCTCGACCCAACACACGAAGATGTTGAGAGTACGCAATCAGGTAATGTTATTGCGGCAATACGCAACTATATGAATGTTATAAAGGAATCCGGTTGGCGTATGGATTTCATCCGGTAATCCCAAGACACCTCAAGTATTTATATTGTGTGCTCTGTGTGAATGTGGTACAACATATAGGTCTGCGAGTATCGTTTAATGGTAGGATGGCTCCTTGCCAAGGAGCAGACGGGAGTTCGATTCTCCCTACCCGCACAAATACAGAAAAGCCCCGCCAATCAGGGGTTT
>JAKFXP010000074.1 GCA_021731325.1 Parcubacteria group bacterium | reverse complement strand
TGTTGGTATCGAGTACCTTACACTCGACCGTCGTGCCAACACGCTCTCGGGGGGCGAGGCACAGCGCATTCGCCTCGCAAGTCAGCTGGGTTCGGGGTTGGTGGGGGCGTTGTATGTGCTCGATGAACCAACGATTGGATTGCATCAACGCGACAATGATCGGCTCATCAAAACATTGACCGCACTGCGTGACCTCGGCAACACTATCATTGTGGTTGAACACGACGAAGATACTATCTTTGCTTCTGATTACATTATCGATATTGGTCCTGGGGCAGGAGTGCATGGCGGGAACGTCGTAGTATCGGGTGATCTTGAAAAATTACTTACTGCAAAAACCAATCCGAGCGGATCTCGCACCCTTGCCTATTTACGGGGAGAGGCAGTAATTCCCGTGCCCGATGAAAGGCGGGATGAGGATAAAGGATGGCTACGACTCCGTAACGGAAACTCGTTCAATATTAAAGAGATGAATGCGGATATTCCGCTCGGTCGCATGGTCTGTATTACCGGGGTATCTGGCTCGGGCAAGTCAACCTTTATGTATGAGTTGTTGCATCGCAATCTGCGTGCTCGACTTGAAAAAGAGTATCGCACAAGCACGCTCTACAACGTATCGAGCTTTACGGGTACCGAGTATCTCTCGCGCGTAGTTCTTATTGATCAATCACCGATTGGACGTACCCCCCGCAGCAACCCCGCGACCTATACCGGTGCATGGACATACATCCGTGACCTCTTTGCAGCGAGTGATGAGGCGCGTGCACGGGGATGGAAAGCGTCTCGCTTCTCATTCAATGTACAGCAGACGCGGGGTGGTGGTCGGTGTGAGACGTGTCAAGGCAACGGCACGATTGCGGTCGAAATGCATTTTTTGCCGACGGTGTATGTGACGTGTGACGTCTGTAATGGTAAACGCTTCACCAAAGATACGCTAGAGGTCAAGTATAAGAAAAAAAGTATTTACGATATGTTGCGTATGACCGTTGAGGAAGGGCTCACGTTCTTTGGAGATATTCCACAGATTTACGACCGTCTCAGCACTCTCATGCAGGTAGGGCTTGGGTATCTTGAACTTGGGCAAAGTGCCAACACGCTCTCGGGGGGAGAGGCACAGCGCGTAAAAATATCCAGTGAGTTGTACCGCCCCCACACGCAAAAGACTATATATCTACTCGATGAGCCCACGATAGGACTCCATTATGATGACGTGCAAAAACTTCTCACTATTTTAAATTCACTCGTGGATCATGGAAATACGGTAGTCTTGATTGAGCATAGTATGGATATTGTAAAGTCCGCTGACTGGATTATCGACATTGGTCCCGAAGGGGGTGATGGGGGAGGGAAGATTGTTGCTAAGGGTACTCCCGAACAAGTGGCACGGGTTAAGGAGTCACATACCGGCAAGTATCTGAAGAAGGTGCTGAAGTAAGGGGTATATCCAGTGTCCCGTGCGTGCACACAGGTACCGTAATTTTGAAGCCTCGCGCAGGGAGCCGGATACAGGTGACCGAGCGGAGAAATCAGATCCGCAGATCTGATATTCGAGCTTCAAAAATACGGTACCTGTGTGCACGGGGAGTGAGGTCAACGTGTATAGAGTAAAAATCACCCCATACCAATCTACATTGGTATGGGGTGGGGGCGCTATTTTTTTGCATATTCAGCCGGGTTGTGTTTTTGCGCTGCCCGGATGGCCATTGCAATGATAAATGCTACGATAATAACAAAAATAGTTTTCATTCTAGCTCTCCTGTACATTGGTTTTTACCAACGAATATGATATCATATTAACACATATATGTCAATAGTACTTACCCACGCAAAAACCCTCCCCGACACCCCGGGTGTCTACTTTTTTGTGGGAAAGCGCAAGGAAATACTGTACGTCGGGAAGGCTACATCGCTCAAAGATAGGGTGCGGAGTTACTTTGCCAAAGATTTGGTAGATACGCGCGGTCTCCATATGGTCAAAATGGTGGACGAAGCGGTCAAGATAGAACATCGAGAAACTGACTCGGTACTCGAAGCCCTCATTCTCGAAGCCAAGCTCATCAAAGAACTTAAGCCGCGGTACAACACGCGCGATAAAGACGATAAGAGTTTTAACTATCTGGTTATTACCACCAACGAAACGTACCCCCGCCTCCTCACCATTCGAGGCAAAGACCTTGCTACGCAACTCGAGATACTTACTGTGGTCAAAAACTCGCTCTCAACACAGGTTTTTGCGAAGCTCGAGTCTCCGCACTGCGGTGCGAATCTCTCTTCTCGGCCTCCTCATCGTCGGCCTGCGAAAGGCTTCTCAAAACCTGCGTCTTCGACGAGTTTTGTGATTTCCGAAGTACGTTAAAACGGCCGTTGTAGTGTGGATGAATGGTGGTACCCAAACCGCTGGTATGGTAGTATCGATATATGGCTACTACGACACCAACAAAAAAGGGGAAGGGGGTAAAAACTACCGCATCACGCCCCACCTGCGCACCTGGCGCCGATATTCCGGTGAACGCGGCAGAGCGTACGCGCATTTTGCGTCGTGTGGAGGGTATGTGGAAGAATCGCCGACCCGACCCGATACGTGAGCTTAAAAAAATGCGATCGGAATGGGATACACGTGCTTAACTGTTTCATCGCAACTCCAGTATGCCCTCGTATACGCTCGACACCAACGTGGTCATCTACTTTCTCAAGCAAGAACAAACGGCGGTACACTTCTTTGAAGAAACTGCGAAATCATTCTCGCCCCTCTTTATCTCCACCATAACCGAGCTTGAACTCTGGAGCTACCCGGGAATGAGCGAAGATGACGAGCAAAAAATTGAGGAACTCCTGCGCATTTTTGCGATTATGGTCCCTGACTCTCGTATTGCTCGGGTGGGAGGGCTGTTGCGGAGACAGTACGGGATAAAAACACCCGATGCGGTTATTGCTGCAACAGCCCTCGTGACCGGAACAACCCTGGTAACACGCAATGTGCGCGACTTTGCACGCATCGCCGACCTTTCTCTGCGAGCGCTGTAGGACGTGAAAAGGAAAACCCGCCAGTGATGGCGGGATAATCAGCTACACAGGAATTAGTGTTCTGGGTTTAGAATCTGGCGCCAGGGTATCCAGTGCCCGCTGATTTGACTGATCTTTCAATCGCGGACTGAAATTGCATCTCCTGGATACAAGACGATATACCCCCAGTTACTAGCAACAGTATTGCCCCCAAAACCCACACCCTTGCTATGTATACGGCACCGAGTCCAGAAGGGGTATCTTCATCTTCTGTGGTGACAGGGTTGTTATTTGTCCCACCTATTATTTTTGACATACGTTATCTCCTAGCTTTTGTTTGATTGAAAAAACTTTCACCGTGAAGTATACTACGTATTATATAATATGTCAACTATCCTAGACCACGCAAAAACCCTCCCCGACACCCCGGGTGTCTACTTTTTTGTGGGAAAGCGCAAGGAAATACTGTACGTCGGCAAAGCGACCTCGCTTCGTGACCGTGTGCGGAGCTACTTTGCAAAGGATTTGGCAGAGACCAGGGGGTTACATATGGTCAAGATGGTCGATGAGGCGCAGCGTATTGAGTACCGTGAATCCGATTCCGTCCTTGAAGCGCTCATTCTTGAAGCGAAACTCATTAAAGAACTCAAGCCGCGTTACAATACGCGCGACAAAGACGACAAAAGTTTTAACTATCTGATTATCACCACGCACGAAACGTATCCACGTCTCCTCACGGTGCGCGGGAAAGACCTTGCTCGTGTGCTCGAAGGACTGGGAGGGCAGGCGCTCCCGATGTACGGTCCATTTGTACACGCCACTCAATTTAAAGAGGCGTTAAAAATTATTCGTGGCATTTTTCCGTACTATGATACGAAGTATCCCGTTGAAGTGTTAGTGCAAAAAAACGATCGAAAACTACGCTTCAACCAATCGATCGGTGTGTTTCCCTCAGCACAGGATACCCCTGAAACATATGCACGTACGATACGGCACATCCGTATGTTTTTTGAAGGTAAAAAGAAGCAGCTACTTCGTACCCTTGAAAGAGATATGAAGCGGTATGCGCGTGCACAGGAGTTTGAACGCGCCGGGGTGGCAAAACGACAGCTCTTTGCATTGCAACACATCAACGATGTAGCGCTTATTCGACGTGAGCGGAACCCCACAAGTGTATCGGGAGTGAGTATTCGTATTGAGGGGTACGATGTAGCGCACCTACAGGGAAGTAACATGGTAGGGGTCATGACGGTACTGGAAGGTGGGGAACCACTCAAGGCTGAATACCGCACCTTTGGCATACGAAGCATCACCAAAAGCAATGATACCGCTGCACTTGCGGAGGTATTGGAGCGCAGGTTTGGGCATCCTGAATGGCTCTATCCACGACTCATCGTGGTGGATGGGGGCAAAGCCCAGCTCAATGCGGCACGCACGGTGCTTGCGCGCCTCGGTATTGAAATACCCATTGTGGCGGTGACCAAAGATGAACGGCATCGCCCAAAATTAATCCAAGGTGCCCACAAAGAGGCAAAACTCTACGCAGAATCCATCCTTCTCGTAAATGCCGAAGCACACCGATTTTCATTGAATATTCATATAAAAAAGCGCATAAAAAGTATGCGTACATAGCGCATGATTCTGGTATACTGATATCTATGCTTAAAACACGAGTGTTGGTATTGCGTGGAGGCCCATCGTCTGAATACGAAGTGTCGCTCAAGACCGGACAGACGGTGCTGGCCGAGGTGCCTGCACACAAGTATCACGCACGCGATGTATTTATCGATCGTCAAGGTACCTGGCATATTCGCGGAATGCCCATTGAGCCCGCACGAGCACTCGAACAAGCGGATATCGTCTTTAATGCGCTCCATGGTACCTACGGTGAGGACGGTACCGTGCAGCGACTTTTGGACACTCATCGGGTACCCTATACGGGCTCGGGTGCATTGGGGTCGGCACTCGGTATGAACAAACCCCTTGCAAAAGGGCAGCTCGGGAGCACTTCCTTTCGAGTACCATTGCACCGCATCCTTCTCAAAGGGGAAACCGACGATACCAGGTTACTTGATATTTTCCGTACATTCCCGCAACCTTCGGTAGTCAAACCTGCAGCAGGTGGGTCGTCGGTTGCAACGAGCGTGGTGCATGCATTTGATGCACTGGTGGCTGCGGTAGCGTTAGCCTTTGAATATACAGACATCGTCTTGGTGGAGCAGTACATACCGGGTAGGGAAGCAACGGTAGGAGTGATTGAAGGGTTTCGTCGTGAGCCGCTGTACGCGTTGCCGCCGGTTGAAATTGTCCCTACAAAAAATACTTTTTTTGATTATGATGAAAAATACGCAGGACATGCGCGTGAGATATGTCCTGCGGTATTCCCGCGCGAAACTACCCACGCACTCCTCATTGCAGCACGTGAAGTGCATCAGATATTAGGGTTACGCGACTACTCGCGGAGTGATTTTATTGTTAATAAAAACGGCATCTTCTTTCTTGAAGTAAACACGCTCCCGGGTCTCACCGAAGCCTCCCTCATCCCCAAAGCATTAACGGCCGTTGGTTCAAACCTACCCGAATTTTTGGATCACGTACTCATGCGTGCGTACCATCGGAAATAGAATAAGACGTACGCATGTGGCGAATTGCCTCGTTGTCTGCGTACGTCCTATAGATAAAAAAATACCGTTACTCACAAGGGGGATGAGTAACGGTAGCTGACTATTTGGTTGTTACGAACCAAAGTCAAGGGTGTCTGCCAGTACCCCAGGTACCGGCGCCTGTTTGTAGGTCTTTTTTTTACCAGGAGGTGCCGTTGCAGACCGACGTTCCTGTACAGGCTTTGAATCAAGGACAGGACTCTGTCGAGTGAGCGATTCGATCAGCTTGTGTGCATCACGTATCGGCACAATGGCGATTGGAATAAGCATGCCAGTCGTAGTCCACAGGGGATCTTTGCAGTCTGCGGGCTGTAGCTTGTTTGCTTTGCAGAGCGCAAATTTAAAGACATCTCGCGGTTGACGATGTGGCATCGTGGCTGCCAGATCATTCGTGACCGGTGTCCACAATCGTTCATCGAAGTACATCGTCGCTCGTTCTCCCGGAGTATCGGTTGCAAGGTACACGGCACCAATTCTCCCATCCTTAGCCGTCTTTAGCACAATCTCTTCTTTCGAAAATGTTCCATCTTGGAACAGTACGGGCACTTCAAGTGCATATACCGGATAGGTGCACCACAGCCCCATAAAAATCAGGCTTAGAACAGTATTTTTCTTCATAAAGAACCTCCAAAAAGTGTATTTCCTCGTATATTATTACACATATGTATTATATTGTCAATAAATGGGTGATGCCTCATAAAACCGCGTAATTCCTGTGTGTATCAGCACTATGTTCACTACATATAATGGTATACTACTAGGCACGTATCTATGATTGCCGATCTTATCAAAGTGCTCAGCCCCACCGCCATTGCCTTTTTTGTTGGTATGGCGCTTGCGCCGGTAGTGACGCATTATCTGTATAAATACCAGTGTTGGAAAAAGAAAGCAGGGAAGATGGGCTACGCAGGCGGAGAAACTCCTATTTTCAATGCACTCCATAAAGAAAAAGAAGTAGGTACCCCTCGCATGGGAGGAATCGTTATTTGGGGCAGTGTCTATTTGACCGTATTTGGTATTTGGCTACTCGAATATACCTTTGGTGGCGCGACACTCGAAAAATTAGAATTTTTTTCCCGTAACCAAACATGGCTACCCATGTTTGCCCTCTTGGTAGGGGCACTGGTCGGTTTGGTCGATGACATCTTAGAAATTCGAGGTACGGGCAAACATTTTGCGGGAGGGCTCCCGCTCTCGAAGCGCTTGTTGGTGGTCGCAAGTGTGTGTGTATTTGCGGCATGGTGGTTTTATGACAAGCTCGATGTGAGTAGCGTCTCCATCCCCTTTAACGGTGAGGTGGAATTAGGCTTATGGTTTATTCCTTTTTTTCTTATCGTGGGTCTTACGGTATATGCGAGTGGGGTAATCGATGGGCTCGATGGTCTGGCGGGAGGAGTCTTTTCTATTATCTTTGCTTCGTATGGCATGATTGCATTTTTTCAACATCAGATAGACTTGGCCGCCTTTTGCGGTACCGTCTCAGGAGGGTTACTTGCGTTTTTATGGTTTAATATTCCACCCGCGCGGTTTTACATGAGCGAAACAGGGGTGATGGGACTCACGATGGCACTTACGGTTACGGCATTTACGACTGATACGTTGGGAGGGGGAAAAGGAGTGGCGGTGTTGCCCATGATTGCGCTCCCACTTTTTGCCACCGTTGCATCGGTCGTCGTCCAAGTAGCATCAAAAAAATATCGAGGAAAAAAAGTACTTCTCGTAGCACCGGTGCACCATCATTTTGAAGCAATGGGGTGGCCGGCATATAAAGTGACGATGCGGTATTGGGTTATTACACTCATTACGGCGTTTATTGGGGTGATTGTCGCACTGGCGAGTGCGGTATAATACTAACGTATCGTATGGGAAAAACTACGCAACACATGGATCGACCGTTCCTCATTGCAACACTTCTCTTGGTGGTGTTTGGTTTTTTTATCTTTAGTAGTGCCTCGTTGGGACTCCTTGCGCGCACGGGAGCAAAATTTTCGAGTGTTGCCGTCTCACAACTGGTATTTGGGATAGGGGGTGGTATGCTTGCGCTCACCATACTCGCACATACCGGGTATCGCTCGTATCGTCAATATGCACCGTACTTTTTTTTCTTTGCAGTATTTCTTACGTGTTTGGTATTTGTGCCAGGGATAGGGTACGAAGCAAACGGCGCGCGACGTTGGCTCTCGCTCTTCGGGGCATCATTTCAGCCGGGTGAGTTGCTAAAAATAACGTATGTCCTGGGGCTTGCCTGGTACTACAGTGTCCATTATCGTAAACTCGACGATGTGCGATTTGCATTGGGAGGATTTCTTGGAGGACTTGCCATTGCCGGTATACCCCTCTTATTGCAACCAGATACCGGTACCTTCAGCATCATTGCCGCGGCAGGTCTTGCGATGAGTATCGCTGCGGGCATGCGAATACGACACCTCCTCCTCCTCGCCCTTGTTGCCGTATGCGGTTTTGCAATACTTGTTATTTCGCGCCCCTACCTCATGGATCGGCTCACGACGTTTATGAATCCTGCAAGCGATCCGCACGGAAGTGGGTACCAAATATCACAATCCCTTATCGCTGTTGGTTCGGGTGGCTGGTTTGGTCGTGGCTTTGGTCAGAGTGTGCAGAAGTTTAGTTATCTCCCCGAGCCGATTGGTGACTCGGTATTTAGTGTTGCCGCTGAGGAGTTTGGATTTGCGGGTAGCTTGGTTATTGTTGGGTTATTTTTGTTTTTTGCGGTACGCGGTTTGTTTATTGCGGCGCGTGCCACCGATCGATTTGGTGGACTCGTGGTGGTGGGAATTGTTATACTTATTATTACCCAGTCGTTTATCAATATTGCGTCTATGATTGGCCTCGTACCCCTTACGGGCGAACCACTCGTGTTTATTAGTCACGGAGGTACCGCATTATTGTTCGCACTTGCGGGAGTGGGAATTATTTTAAATATTTCTACATACGCTACCTCACCGACGACACCTAGCGTTACATCAACATCATGAAAATTGTATTTGCAGGAGGGGGAACCGGGGGTCATTTTTATCCGCTCATTGCGGTTGCTGAAGAGCTCAATGATTTGGTTGCGGAACATAACCTTTTGCGACCCGAGCTCTACTATGTTGCCAATACTCCATACGATGAAATGTTACTGTATCGTACCCAAATCGAGTATCGCCATGTTGCGGCTGGAAAAGTGCGAACATATTTCTCACTCGCAAACATTCGTGACTTTTTTACGACACTCCTTAATATACCCTCGGCAGTGAATATATTGTACAAACTTTGGCCTGATGTGGTATTTAGCAAAGGCGGATACGTATCATTTCCAGTAGTCCTAGCCGCACGTATACTGCGCATACCGGTGTTTATTCATGACTCAGACGCAGTCCCTGGACGCGCTAATATTTGGGCGGGCACCTTTGCGCAGCGGGTGGCGATTAGTTATCCGGAAGCCGCGGAATATTTTCCTCACAAAGATCGCATTGCATTAGTGGGGAACCCGGTGCGCAAAGAAGTACGCGAACTCGTGACCAAAGATGCCCATGCGTATTTTCAATTTACGCATGAGGTACCGAGCATCCTGGTACTCGGAGGGTCTCAGGGTGCTGAGGTTATTAACACTACGATTCTTCGTGCACTACCTACGTTATTAGAACGATATCAAGTGATTCACCAAATCGGGGCGGGGAATTTTGATTCGTATAAGGAGATTATGGAGGTTGAGCTAAAAAATAATCCACACATGGCGCGCTATCGACCGGTACCGTTTTTGAATCCTCTCGAATTGCGTACGGCAGCTGGTTTGGCGGATATTATTATTTCTCGCGCAGGTTCGGGATCCATCTTCGAAATTGCCTGCTGGGAACGTCCGGCGATTTTGGTACCCATTCCCAAAGAGGTGAGTCGCGACCAGCGTCACAATGCGTACGCGTATGCACGTACCGGTGCTGCAGAAGTGATTGAACAGGAAAATTTTACCCCCAATGTACTTTTGAGCGAACTCGAACGATTGTTGGGTGATCCAGCATTACTCGCCACGATGCGAGAGGGAGCAAAAAAATTTAAAAAGCCGGAAGCCGCTCGCAGTATTGCGCAAGAATTGTTACGTATTTGCCTTGAACATGAAAAAGAATAATATGCCAACATACCTACGAAAGAGTGTAGTGCTGCTCGTACTCATGGTGTTGTGTGGGGGTGGGTTCCTGACGCGTACGTATCCTATTGCTCGTGCAGAAACCGTTACCGAGTTGCGGGATAAGATAGTAGAAAGTCAGCGGCAGCTTGCAGAGATTGAAAAAGAGATTAAAGAATTTGAAGCTCAGCTCAATGTGGTGGGGTCTGAAAAAAAGACCCTGCAGGGAGCTATTCGAGAGCTCGATATTTCGCGAAAAAAAATACAGAGTGACGTACGTGCTACCGAGCACAAAATTGCCTCCACTGATCTTGAGATTGAAGAATTGGCGCGTGAGATATATGTGAAGGAATTAGAAATAACCCGCAATATGGATGCGGTTGCCGAATCATTCCGCACCATTGATCAGTTGGAAAGCGCGACCCTCATTGAGATACTTTTGGGGCATGAATCCATGGCGGAAGTCTGGGA
>JAKFXP010000092.1 GCA_021731325.1 Parcubacteria group bacterium | reverse complement strand
CACCCAGCACACCCGCAAAGCAAAATAAAACGATATATACTCGAGTGTGAAACGGCACCGAGCGAATTCCGACTAGGATGGTGAGTGCGACCAGAAGTACTAAGCCAACTCCCACAAGTCCCGGGTCAAAAAACGAGCGCCACACAACGCCCGTTAAAAATCCCCCGACCAGTGTGTAGAGGGATTGTCGCATACCTCGTTAGGCCTGATCCATCGCATCGTTCGACAACTTGTCGGCATGCTTATTGTGCTCGCGTCGCACATGTTCGAAGGTGATGTGCGGGAAGGTGGTGGCACACCGATCGAGTACTGCACGGTAGAGTGTTTTGAGTATCTCATTTTTCACTCGATAGGTACCATTGAGCTGTCGGCACACAAGCTCCGAATCCATACGCACCACAACCTGCATATCTTTACAGACTTCTTTTCCAAAATGTTTTTCAATCATCTCGAGTCCCAACACGACTGCTGAGTATTCAGCAAAGTTGTTGGTGTTGTGTCCCAGGTACGTTGCCCCCTCTTTAAGGGTGCTGCCGTGTTCATCAAAGATAACGTACCCTGCTCCTGCTGGTCCCGGGTTGCCACGCGCACCCCCATCGGTGTGTAAAATAATTTTTTGCATAGAGACATAGTAGCACGACGTATAAAAAAATGTCACCACACTCGCAAAGAGTGGGTGACAAAGATATAGAGCTATTTGACTTCAGAGAAGCAGAAAAAGGCGCCGTTAGCGGCGCAAGGGCATTCGAAGTCACTGACACAGAATTCGCAGTCACCAAACGAACTGATGTACAAACGTGGGACTTTGTAACTATTATTGACATTTTCCCAGAGGTGTTCTTTTTCATCAAACGATGTGTACCACGTACCTTTCGGTAAGTGATCATGTTTTTGTTCGAAGACGACGGTTGCTCCCTGTGCGCCAGTGTACACTGGCTTTTGTGTGGCAAGGAATGCCATGCGTTCTTCCGAAGTGGTTGTACCATCAACTACTTGCTCAAATGCACGGACCCACAACTTGTCGCCTGACTGTAAGATACGGCTAGGGTTCGAAAAGTGTTCGTCGGTGATGTTTTTGTTATAGTAATAAAACTTGTCACCATGCTCTTCCTTGAACCGAGCGAGCTGTGTTGCTGGATCACCTTCGGGTATCGTGATGATACCGAGGTCTACAAGTAGAGCAAACTTATTTTGACTCATGAGTCATTCCTCCTGTAAAAGTACTTCCGGAATGTGCCGGATCATAAAAAACCAGAATGGATAATATCCTGATTTTATCTATTTGTCAATAGCAATGAGTCGGAGACGCAATTCGGGGATGCCACGAAAGTACGAGGCCTCGAAGTACACGACGAGCGAGACCGACATACCTTCGACAAGCGGAGTGCCAAACGATTCGAGTCCCGAAAAAAATGCAATTGCTTTGAGTGGTCGTCCGCGTGCGCGTCCGATTGAAATTTCAAGATGTTCGTTCCCTTTACCAAAGGTACGTACCCCTTCGAGTATCACGTCACGAAGTATAAATTTTGGTTTTGGATTTCCTTCTCCAAACGGAGCGAGTTGCGCAATGCTCCGGTATGTATTCCACGTGATATCTTCGACCCGAAGTTCTGCGTCTACAACTTGTTCCGCCACCACCCCTTCCTGTGCAATTTTTTTGTGCGAGGCAATGAGTCCCGCTTCGAGGGTATGCACCTCTTCTTGAGCGAGCGAAAATCCCCCTGCTTGCGCATGTCCTCCACACTCAATGAACGTCACCTCGGCAGACTTCATGACCTCATACACACTCACCCCACCCCCCGAGCGACATGATCCTTTAATTGTAATTCCCTCTTCACGTCCCCACAAAAACACCGGTCGATTAAATTCTTCGGCGAGTCCTCCCGCAACAAGACCGAGGAGTGAGGGCTTCCATTCAGGGTTCCCCATAACAATGACACTTTTTGGTTCGCCCAAATGTTCGATCCGGCGTTTGATCTCGCGCTTCATCACCGCTACCACTGTTTTACGTTCGGTGTTGATGCGATCAAGTTCGTTTGCAAGCACACCAGCCTCTTCAAGATCGTTTGTTGCAAGAAGTTTGAATGCATCTTTTGCATGCCCCATCCGACTTGCGGCATTAATACGTGGCGCAATCGTAAAACCAATATCATCTTCAGTGAGATGTTTCTGATCTGCCTTTGCTTTTTTAAGGAGTGCGTGCAGTCCTGGTCGACGTGACTTACGGAGCACCACCAGTCCAAAGTACGCGAGTGCTCGATTCTCGCCCCGCAAGGGTACCATGTCTGCAATGGTCGACATGCCTGCCATATCAAGAAGCCATTTTTCCCAACCAGGAGCAGGGAGTGGGTACGTACCCGGCGCATGTTCGGCAAGATGCAGCAGGAGTCCTTGCGCCAATTTGAATGCAACGCCCGCACCACAGAGCATTGGTTCGGGGTACGCGCAGTCTTTTTGTTTTGGATTGATAATTGCATACGCAGGAGGGAGTATATCGCCGGGTATATGATGATCAGTCACCATGACCTCAAGACCGAGCTCGTTTGCATACGTCACCATTTCCACATCCCCAATACCACAATCAACCGTAATGACGAGCGTGGCACCCTGTGCTTTGAGCGCGTCGAGCCCGGATCGGTTTAATCCAAACCCATCTATGTTGCGGTGGGGCGTATGATGCAGCACGTTGGTATACCCAATTATACGAAAAAAATCCCAGAGTACGACCGCACCTGGAATGCCATCCATATCGTAATCACTCCAAATAACAATCGTCTCTTCTGCCTGCATCGCCTTCGTAATCCGCTCACATACCCGTTGCATATCTTTAAGTAGAAATGGATCATGCGTATCTCGCTCCCACACCGGATTGATGAATTGCGCCGCAGCTTCATCGGTCACCACTCCGCGCGCAAGGAGAAGGGCACGAACAAGGGTTGGATAGTGCGCAAGTACCGTTTCGGGTACCACAGGTGAAGGACGTATGGTGTATACTGACATATCCTCCAGTGTACCATGGCACACGAAGCGACTTACCTTGACACCATACCCAAGACCCGTACAGTGGGTGAAGATTCAGTCACCCAACCATGAGGTACCGCTATGTTGGTAAGTAACAAAACACCCTTTCCTGTTATTGCGTTTTGCTGGAGTGTAGAGCCTCGCTTTGGTTCTGATGTATATATTTTGCCCGACCAAACGCTCGAGGTGTCATTGACCACAGAGGGGTCTGGTATGGAAGTTTGTGTCGAAGGGGGTGTGGTGTGTGAAGAAACACCCACACACCCCAATGCATATCGCGTAGCACTGCGAATACCACTCATATTTCGAGGTCTTATGGAAGGAGTGACAGTTCGACATCATCACGATGAACGAGATGAGGCAATCACGCTCACCTTGCCACGCATGAAAAACGGTAGATAACACACACCCTGCTGGTTGGCAGGGTGTTTAATCGTATGCAAGAGTGGTGGTATCCACCATACATCAATAGCGTGTTTTGGTATTTTCTAATACCCATCGTAATAGTGTACGGGTATCCTGTTTCCAGTCACTTGAGCCCAATATGGCAACCGACACCGGACGAACTTGATTCCCTACCGGAATGCTAAATATTGCCAGAGACGTTTGTCCCGCCTCATCAGTAAATCCAAGCTTCCCACCTCGAAAATGGGGGTCGGCGGCAAGTTTATTTTGATTTTCGAGTGCAAGGCGCATACCGTCACTACTCGTAATGGTCATGTTTTCTTCGCTCGAAATGTCAAGAATGAATGGCGCGGACTCATATAAGTATTTTGCAAGCAAGGTCAGATCTTGTGTAGTTGAGAGGTTTTGCGGTGACAATCCCGAGGGGTCTGCAAATCTGGTATGCTCCATACCAATTGATGCAACAAACGTATTCATGTGTGAGATAAATTCACGAGTACCGACGTGCGCCGCAAGTGCATTGGCCACCCCGTTGTCCGAACGTAATAAGAGCAGGTACTGCAAATCACCGAGACGGTACTGCTCGCCATTTGGGGCTTTGATCTCGTCCGTGTGTGGTATGAGCGTACTTGCGACTGCAGCGGTCACAAACTTGGTGATTGAAGCGATGGGAAACATCGAATCCCGCTCCTTTTCGAGGTACACTTGTCCTGTTTCGAGATCGGTAACCAAATACCCTCGAGCACTCGTCGCTGGTAACGCACCTCCTGATTCGAGATCGAGGCTGTCTTCATTGCCTTGCATCACATCAAGCGCACCTTTTTTGACATATAGAGGCACCCCTTTCTCTGCAAACGTATACACTTTTGCCGCATTCGTATCCTCGAGGACGATTGATCCTTCGGTGGCACCCCCTCCTGTCTGTACCTCACCACCGGCCTGGGTAGGACGCCCGTGAATTGCAAACCGATCATCGAACCGTACATACTGGGGGAATCGTACGAGGGTAAGCGTCGAAAGCTTGGTGGCCTCCTTGCTCATAATTGAGTAACTTCCTTCCGGAATTGCGTCGGGTGAATCCGTGGGGGGTATGTGGACAATATCAAACTCCTCTACCAACACCCCCTCTGTATACAATCCAACCGTCATGGCTTCGGTATTGACCCGTATAAATTTTCCCGTTTTTGGCACCGCGCCACGCAACGCCAAGAGTGCACTATCCGTATTAGTCGCTACATTTGAAGGGTCGATGGTTTCGAGCGCCCACTCAACAGGCGTATTAACGGGGGTGTCATTCTGATAGGCGGTTGCCGATGTCTCATCAAAAGAGCCCCGCGCATACCGCACGACCGGTACGGTAGCTTGCACCACCCCCCAAAGAACAGTGAGTGCAAAAATAACCTGAAGCGTAAACTTGATGCCACGCAGGTCAATAGTAATGGTGCGAGAACGATTTCTCATAACGTATGTACGTAGTATAGTGTACCACATACTCTAAACACTTGAACACGTACTTGTATGGAAACAATATTCTCAAAAATCATTCGCCGCGAAATATCCGCTGAGATTGTATACGAGACCGAACAGGTGCTCGCTTTTCTGGACAGTAGTCCAAATAACCCGGGACACACCCTCGTCATTCCAAAAGAACCGAGTACCGACGTAACCGATATAACACCCCAATCGTGGGCGTATGTTATGGAAGCGGTGCGATTTCTCGCACCCAAGATACAAATGGCCGTAGGGGCCCAGGCGATGAATGTTATGATGAATAGTGGCAAAGCTGCAGGGCAGGTTGTATTCCATACCCATATACACCTCATCCCCCGTTTCGAGGGTGATGGGTATATCCACTGGCCAGGGCACCCTTACACCGAAGGTGAGCTACCACGTATTGCAGCATTAATACGACAAACGCTTGATTAAGCTTGCGGACCCGTTGTAAGTGCCTCCACTCCGGGCAAGGTACCGTCAATCAGATATTCGAGCATGGCTCCTCCTCCTGTTGAGAGAAAGCTAAATGAGTCTGCAAGTCCTAATTCTCGAATAGCCGCCACCGTATCACCTCCCCCAATAAGCGAATGACCGGGGGCATCAGCAATAAGTTGTGCGACGCTCTGAGTACCGTCGGTAAACCCACCCTCAACATATCCGAGTGGGCCATTCCAGAGGATTGTTTTTGCGTGTGCAATACGTACCCCAAGCTCGGTAATGGTCTCAGGTCCAATGTCTACAATGCGATCCTGTGGACTGATATGCGCAACTTGTTTAACCTGCACCCCGTCTGGACCCTCGACAATCACATCAGTCGGTATCATGAGCTTACCGGTAGCCATAAATTCAGCCGCTTGCGAAGCCTCCTCAGACACAAGTGAGGTACCTACTACATATCCTTGTGCTCGCATAAAATCATTGGCGAGCGCCCCTCCAATACATATTGTATCGTATCGAGCTAATGCGGCGGTAAGAAGGGGTACTTTGGTATCAAACTTTGCACCACCTAAGATAAAGAGTGATGGGGTATGTGGCGTAAGACCATCTGCCAGTTCAGACAATTCTCTATCAAGGAGTAGGCCTGCGAATCCAGGGATTCGACTCGGCACTCCCACAATACTCGCATGTGCGCGATGTGCGGCGCCAAATGCATCGTCAACATAATAATCTGCAAGGTGTGCGAGTGCGTCAGCAAACGCGGCGTCGTTAGTGATTTCTCCCGGATTACTGCGCAGATTTTCGAGAAGCAGCACGCCACCATCGGAAAGTGCTGCAATGGCCTCTTGGGCAACATCACCCACCAGATCGGGTACAAAGTGCGTGTTTGGTAGGTAGGTACGCAATGCCTCATACACCGGCCTTAGGCTGTCTTCCGGTTTGCGCCCCAAATGCGCCACAACAATCACCTTTGCACCCCGTGAAGCAAGCTCGATGAGTGTAGGAAGCGCCATTTCAATCCGATACTGGTCGCCAGCTTTTCCGTCTTTAATAGGTACATTCAGTTCAGCACGCACAAGCACGCGCTTACCCGCAAGAGGGGGCATATCTGCTATGGTGTTATATCGCTTCATACGTGAAGTTAAGTGTTTGAGACCGTTGTTACAATGTTGCTAAATTGCTTAGGGTCAAGAGAGGCGCTGCCCACCAACAGCCCGTCTACTCCCCCATCTCGCACAAATGCGGCAGCATTGTCTCCTTTTACCGACCCTCCGTAAAGGATTGGGACAAGATCAGCATTTGCCCTTCCAAAGCGTTCAATGAGGATTTTTCGGATATAGAGACTCATTTCATACAGATCACGTGTTTGCATAGCCTCGGCTGCACTTTTTCCAATTGCCCAAACAGGTTCGTACGCAATAACGAGGTTGGCCAGTTCGACGCGCTTGAGGCCAGCGAACACCGCTTCCAACTCCTCCCGCACATAGGTGAAATGTGCACCTTCATCGTTGCGCTCACGTTCACCCACGCACAATACCGCTGTGAACCCTTTGTGAATGGCGTGTCGCACCTTATTACCCACCATACCGTGACTCTCTCCGAGAGCTCGTCGCTCACTATGACCGAGAATTGCAATCTTTGCTTTATAGGCAAGTGCCATTGCAGGAGCAGTTTGACCCGTATATGCCCCCGCGTCCTCACTATATAAATCCTGCACCCCCAACCGCACTTTCGTACCCTTATTTTCTTTGCTCAGTTCGGACAAAAAAATGGTAGGGGGGCATATGGTAACGCGCACTCCTTTTACGTGCGCCACTCCTTTTACCGTGCCTATAAATATCCGTTTTGCCTCTTTTGGCGTCATTGGATTCATCTTCCAATTGGCGATAACAATCTTTTGTTTCATTGGCATCAGTGTACCATGTCCATATGGAAATGTGGTAGTACCTACGAAAAAGACCACTCTTCAGATATGAAGCGTGGTCTTTTTCTAGCAGTTGACTTGTTTATATGAGGCCCGCCTTTTTAAGTGTCTTGTAGGCGCCATTTTTGTTGATAGTCTTGATGGCCTTCGTAGAAATCGTGAGCGTTACCCGTTCGCCTGTTTCAGGTACGAATATCCGACGCTTTACCAAATTGACGTGTCGGCGACGCTTACCGGTTGGGTTAAACTGTGTGGCGCGAGTACGGTTGCTGTAGCCACCGCCAACCTGTGAACTCTTATTCGTAATGGGACATACTTTCGCCATATAAGTTGGCTTATGGTACCATAGCCACTATGGAATGCAAGTAATGCCCCATAAAACGGGAGTATTTCCAGCATTTGTTACTAATTTGACCCTGTTTCATGGAATCTTTTGACATTTTTTTTCTCATTGCACTTATCTTTTCCATCATTATTCATGAAGTATCTCATGGATATGCAGCTGCAATGTTGGGTGATCCAACCGCTCGACTGCAGGGACGCCTAACCTTAAACCCACTCCCCCACATTGACCCGGTAGGATCTATACTTCTTCCTGCGCTGCTAGTACTGACCCAAGCCCCCTTTCTTTTTGGATGGGCGAAGCCCGTACCCTACAACCCCTACAACCTCAAAAATCAGCGCTGGGGTGAAGCGATTGTTGCAGGAGCGGGTCCTGGGGTGAATCTCCTTCTTGCGCTCATGTTTGGCCTCGTGGTGCGCTTTGGTATTGGTACGTTATCACCAACCTTCATTTCTCTTGCAGCACTCATTGTATTCATAAATCTAATGCTCGCGTTCTTTAATCTCCTCCCTATCCCACCCCTTGACGGTTCAAAGCTTCTCAAGTCAATTCTGCCATTTAAAGCCAGTATGTCGTTCGAACGAATGGAGCAGGCTTTGATGCAAGGTGGATTTATGGTTATGCTCCTCGTACTCTGGCTTATTATGGAGCTTATCGGCCCAATATTTCGCACCGGATTATCGTTCGTGTTTGGACTTATTACCGGCATTGACATTAATACCTTATTTTAAAGCATTATTTCGGCATACCTTGCAGTTTTGTCAAAATACGCTACACTTATTCTCCATATGACCGAGCAAACGATTCAAAACACATTAGTACCAATGGTTATCGAAAAAACGCAGTTTGGCGAACGTGCGTATGATATTTATTCACGCCTTCTTAAAGAACGAATTCTCTTTCTGGGAGGTGCAATCGAGGATTATACGGCAAACCTTATGATCGCCCAGTTGTTGTTCCTTGCTGCAGAAGACCCCAAGAAAGACATACAACTATATATCAATAGCCCGGGTGGCTCAGTCACTGCCGGACTTGCAATTCTCGACACCATGAACTTTATCAAGCCCGATGTTTCGACCGTATGTGTAGGCCTTGCGGCAAGTATGGGTTCGGTTATTCTTTCGGCAGGTGCAAAGGGGAAACGTTTTGCACTCCCTAACAGTGAGATTATGATTCATCAGCCTTGGGGTGGCGTACAAGGCCAGGCGGCAGATATCGAGATTACCGCACGACATATTCTTGCCACACGAGACCGATTAAACAAAATTCTTGCAAAAAACTCAGGGAAAGAACTTGCTCAGATTGAAAAAGATGTAGATCGTGACTTCTTTATGACCGCAGACGAGTCAAAGAAGTACGGCATTATCGACCAGGTCTACAAAACAACGTAGACCTTGATATAGAAATGGTTATAAGGACAACCCGCCGTACGGCGGGTTGTTTAGTGCAAAAAAACCATTTTTCTGGTAGGATACTGCTTACGCGGGATTAGTTTAATGGTAAAACATCAGTTTTCCAAACTGATGTCGGGGGTGAGAAGTGCCGGGGGCACTTCGCAAGACCTTGTGAGGGATTTCTGGAGCCCGCGAACAGAAATACCCACAAGGTGTACGGATCCCGTAGGGATCGATTCCCCACATATGAAGAATCGAACCTACGACACAGTATATTAAAATGCGGGATTAGTTTAATGGTAAAATATCAGTTTTCCAAACTGAGGTTGGGGGTTCGATTCCCCCATCCCGCACAGAGCAAACACCCCTTCGGGGGCTTTTGCATACCCTCGTCACCACCCCCAAACCGGCGTATAGTTTGTGTATGGAACCACTTGCCCACCGTATTCGTCCCGTTTCACTTGATACGTACGTAGGGCAGCAGCATCTCGTGGGATCACGGGGACCCTTGCGAGAAGCGATAGAGCGTAAGCATCGTTTCTCGTTTGTGCTCTGGGGGCCACCAGGAGTGGGTAAAACCACCCTCGCACGCATCTATGCAACCGCGGTGGACGGAGTACTTTTTGAGGTTTCAGCGGTTTCAGCAGGTAAGGCTGATATCAAAAAAATAATTGAGACTGATACAGGAGGGCGTCCTAAAATATTATTTCTTGATGAAATACATAGATTTAATAAGGCACAGCAAGATTTTCTCCTTCCTTTTGTTGAGTCGGGGATACTTACCCTCTTAGGTGCCACAACTGAAAATCCCTCATTTGAAGTGATTCCAGCACTCCTCTCACGTTGTCGGGTATTCACCCTCAAAGAACACACTGAAGAAGATTTGGAGGTTATTCTCTCGCGGACGGACATCGACCTCACACCCGAAACAGTGCGATGGGTCACAGAACGCGCCAATGGGGATGCGCGACAAGCGCTCACCATTATAGAAAATGCTCAGTCTTTATATGGACAAGTAACCATAGAAACACTCAAACACTCCCTTCAAGATAAGCGACTCCGGTATGATAAAGGTGGTGACGAACACCACAGCACAGTGAGCGCATTTATAAAAAGTATGCGTGCAAGCCAACCTGATGCAGCGCTGTACTATCTTGCCCGCATGATAGCGGCTGGCGAAGATCCTCTCTTTATCGCCCGGCGTATGGTGATATTTGCGAGCGAAGATGTGGGATTAGCACAACCAACCGCAGTCGTGGTCGCAAATGCCGTCTTTCGTGCCTGTGAGGTCATTGGTATGCCGGAATGCCGGATTAACCTCGCACACGGCGTGGTATACCTTGCACAATGTAAAAAAGACAGACGAGCATACAACGCTATTGGAGCAGCTTTGAAAGACGTCGAGCAATACGGCAACCTTCCTATTCCTCTTAAGATCCGCAACGCCTCCACCAAGCTCATGAAACAAGAAGGGTATGGTGCGGGATATGAAATGTACGATACAGAAAACTATCTGCCTGAAAAGTTGGCAAAAAAGAAATACTTAGAGTAATCTAAAGCGATTGCCCCCATAGTTTAATGGATAGAATGCGGCCCTCCGAAGGCTGCGATCCAGGTTCGATTCCTGGTGGAGGCACA
>JAKFXP010000012.1 GCA_021731325.1 Parcubacteria group bacterium | reverse complement strand
CGGACGTCCCTTCACTACGTCTGCGGGCCGTGTATCCGGCGCTTTGAGGTCGTCGCCTTCCGCCCCCCTGATTGTTGGGTCGCCCACCAGTCATGTTTCTTTGCTGGGGTGCCTGTGGAGGGGTATTTGTGTTAGGGACATGAGGTGTCGCCGCCGCTACCGCTTCATCAAGGGTGCGTATAGAGGGACGGCGATCTGGTCTTGGAGTGGTGTTGCGCATGGGCGCCGAGTCGTTTGACATATCGAACGATAATTATAGATAGTATTAATGTAAATTATTTGGTGTATTGCACATTCAGTACTCCCGCAAAGCATACCAGAGCCCGTGAGCTATCGTATCGGTACGAGCTCAGCAAAACTCAACGTGTTTCAGGTATGTATTTGCTTCCTACGACAGTAGGGCACACCATATCCTTCTTTGGTCAGAGGATGTGTTGTAGGAGTAGCGTTGCGAACACTATACCAGACTGCTCAAGCATCTGCAACTACGCGTATGCCGGTTACAGGCATATCCATCTGTGTATATCCCTCACCTCAGTACCTACGTTCTCTTGGTATACTGAAGGATACGTATTAGTACCTTAGTATAGTAGATTTATGGCACTCAAAGTTGCAATCAACGGGTTTGGACGTATCGGACGTGCATTTGTGCGCGCCGCTCACAAAAACCCTGATATCGAAATCGTTGCGATTAACGATTTGGGCGACATAGACAATCTCGCTTACTTGCTCAAGTATGACAGTGCCTATGGTAAAGCGTCGTTTGAGGTCGGGACGCATAAGGTGGATTGGCGTACGCTTCTTGTGGTAGATGGCAAAGATATCCCCCTCTACAAAGAAAAAGACCCCACTGCACTCCCCTGGAAAGACTTGGGGGTGGATATCGTGGTTGAGGCGACCGGTGCGTTTACTGACTATGCAAAAGCAAAAGCACACCTTACGGCAGGGGCGAAGCGCGTGGTTATTAGTGCACCAGCAAAGGGGGATGCGAGCGCTGCAGGAGTTATTGGTAAAACTATACTCCTTGGTATCAATGAAGATGAGTTTGTAGAATGTGATATTAGTAGTAACGCTTCTTGTACTACCAACGCATCAGCCCCACTCATCGAGATATTACACGAACAGCTCGGTATCGAAAAAGCGATGCTCAACACGATTCACGCATACACCGCGACACAAACCATCGTCGACATGCCCGACGCCAAGGAGTGGCGTCGGGGCAGAGCAGGGGCGCACAATATCATTCCGAGCTCAACCGGTGCCGCTACGGCCGTCACCGAAGTAGTGACCGACCTCAAAGGTAAGTTTGATGGCATTGCCATGCGTATTCCGGTTATCACCGGTTCGGTTGCGGACATTACCTTTATTGCCAAGCGTCCCACCAGTGTCGAGGAGGTCAATGGTATGTTGCGTCTCGCCGCCAATGAGGAGCGGTGGAAAAAAGTCTTTTCGGTGTCGAGTGAAGAATTGGTCTCCAGCGATATCATTGGATCTGAGTACGCCTCAATTGCCGACCTCACCATGACTCGCGTGGTAGATGGCACTCTGGTCAAGGTCTGTGCGTGGTACGACAACGAAATGGGGTATACCCACGCATTGCTTCAGCATGTGCTTGCAAGTGGTAAACACATTCAAGGTCACTAGGATATGAAAATTGTCCTTGCTTCTGATCATGCGGGCTTCGATCTGAAGGAGCAACTCAAACCATTTGTGGCATCGTTGGGGTACGAAATACTCGACAAAGGAGCGGTTGAGTATAACGAGCTTGATGACTACCCCGACATTATTGCAAAAGCTGCGCGGATGGTCTCGCGTTCTCCTGACCGGTACCGTGCGATTATTTTCGGCGGTTCGGGGCAGGGTGAAGCCATAGTAGCAAATCGGTTTCCGTACGTACGCGCGGTCGTGTATAATGGCGAGTCACGTGGCGCACTATACAACGACCTTGATGAGATTACGCTCTCGCGAGAGCATAATGATGCAAACGTGCTTTCGCTTGGCGCACGATTTTTGCACGAAGCAGAAGCAAAAGAAGCAGTGCATCGATGGCTCACCACTCCGTTTTCGCAAGACCCTCGTCATGTGCGTCGCATAAAAAAAATAGAAACCAATACTCGTTCACTACATACTCCATGACCAGCACTGCACACATCATCCCTGCTATTATTCCACGTTCATATGAGCATCTTGCTGAAGAAATGGCAAAAGTATCACGCGCTGCGTCCCGTGTTCAAATCGATATTCTTGATGGCATCTATACTCCCAAAGCGTCGTGGCCGTACGGGGGCGTTGATCGTGAATCGTTCGACAAGGTAGTCTCACAAGAGAATGGCTTACCCGAATGGGAACAGATTGATGTCGAAATCGACCTTATGGTTGCACGACCCGAAACCTGTATCGAGGAGTGGGCACATGCCGGCGCATCAACGGTCATTGTACACCTTGAAAGTACTGAGGTACTTCCCGAGATTATCACCTTGTGCGCCAGGTTTGAGATCGAGTTCGCTCTTGCTATTAAACCGCTTACCGACATTGATCGTTTAGCACCGTACGTTGAACAGATTGCATTTGTGCAATGTATGGGTAATCAAGAAGTTGGTCGTCATGGGGTACCACTGGATGTGCGCACTCTCGACACGATTCGTATGATTCATACCCGTTGGCCTGCACTCACTATCGGGGTTGATATCGGCGTGAGTGAAAAAACGATCCCCAGCTTGATAGATGCAGGGGCGACACGATTTGCGATAGGGTCTGCAGTATTTAGTGCCACGAATCCTGGTGAACAGGTCACCTCGCTTGAGTCACTTGTGCAATCACTCATACATACTGCACACCCTGCGGGTATATAATCGTATATATGTCGTCACTCACCGAATCAGATATTGTTCGACTCGAAGTGCGTGCACGAGATATCCGGTGTGCGTTGATTGACATGCTGGGGTCTGCGCCAAGTGGACATACGGCGGGGCCATTGGGTATGGCAGATATTTTTGCGGCGCTCTATTTTGAGATATTGCAGCACAATCCCGCTGACCCCGAGTGGGTGGAGCGCGATCGTCTGATTCTATCAAATGGTCACATCGTTCCGGTGCGCTATGTCGCCATGGCGCAGTCAGGGTATTTTCCCGTTGAAGAACTTGCTACGTTGCGTCGGTTCGGCTCGCGTTTGCAGGGGCATCCGGAACGCACACGACTCCCGGGACTTGAAACGACCAGTGGCCCTCTTGGGGAAGGACTGGGACAGGCCGCAGGTATTGCACTTGCAGGGCGTATGGATGGACGCACATTTCGAACGTACTGCATTATGTCGGACGGCGAGCAGGAGTGCGGCGGCACGTGGGAAGCAGCTATGTTTGCCGCACATCAAAAGCTTGGTAATCTCACCGCTATCATTGATCGTAATGAGATACAGTTGGGGGGTAAAACCGAAGAGGTTATGTCACTTGAACCGTTGCGTCAAAAATACGAAGCGTTTAATTGGAATACGCTGATGATCGATGGACACAATATTGAAATGTTCATTGATGCAATTGAAGCAGCTCGTCTGGAGACCACTCGACCAACGGTTATTATTGCTCACACGATTCCGGGTAAAGGAGTCCCTGAAATAGAGGGGGATTACCGGTGGCATGGCAAGACGCCTACAAAAGAACAGGCCGAATCGTGGAGTACTGCACTTCGTATATGATACTACCCCATCTACAACTTCATCCCGATACGCTCGACCAAGATACCGTACCGCACGAAGCAACGCGCGAAGGATTTGGACGAGCTATCGTTGCACTTGCAGAACGAGATGAACGCATCGTAGTGTTGTGCGCTGATGTCACCGAGTCCGCACGCCTTGATGCATTCAAGGCAAAATTTCCAACGCGCTACATTGAGCTTGGGGTGGCAGAGCAAAACATGGCAGCAGTGGCTTCTGGTTTGGCTGAATATGGAAAAATACCCTACATGGCAACGTTTGCCGCCTTTAGTCCGGGACGCAATTGGGAGCAGATTCGTACGACCATTGCACTTGCAAACCTACCGGTCAAAATAATTGGCCTCCATACGGGGGTATCAGTAGGCGAAGACGGTGCAACGCATCAGGCACTCGAAGACATCACCCTTATGCGCGTAGTACCCAACATGCAGATTATCGTACCCGTTGATGCACTCGAAACAGAAAAAGCAATCCATGCGTCTCTTAGTAATAACGCACCGACGTACATACGTCTAACGCGTCACAAGACTCCGCTCTTTACGACCGCTGAGACCCCCTTTGCAATTGGTCGCGCAGAGTACCTCTGGCGTAGCCACGAACCAAAAGTCGCCCTAATGGGTGCAGGTCCCATCCTCTATGATGCATTGCAGGCGGCGCGGATACTCGAACAGGAAGGTATCGGCACCAGTGTGCTCAATCTCCATTCGGTCAAGCCGATGGATATCGAAAAAGTAAAAGAAGCGGCGCGTGATGCAGGAGCGGTAGTATCGGTCGAAGAGCATCAGATATTGGGTGGTGTGGGAGGTACGATAGCGGAAATTCTTGCACAAAACACCCCCACCCCTATGGAAATGGTCGCCGTACATGACCGCTTTGGTCAGTCCGGTACCGCTGAAGAGTTGCTCCACGAGTACCGTCTCGACACCGGCGCAATCATAGATGCGGTACGCCGAGCACTTGCACGCAAAGGGCAATAAATAAAAAAGACCTCAAAGGTTTTTTTTATGATCTGGTCGGGAAGCCGAGAATCGAACTCGGGTCTCACACTCCCGAAGCGCGTATACTACCACTGTACTACATCCCGATAGTGCAACCTTGCGTCGCCAGTCGGGGTGCCGAGAATCGAACTCGGGTCTCACCCACCCCATGGGCGTATATTACCACTATACGACACCCCGACTGGCGAAACAGATAAAAAGCACTATAGCATATGATAGTACCCGAGAGCCACTCTCTGTGGTACGCTGGTAGTAATGAAGTATCGTACCCTCGGTATACTGGCGATATGTCTTCTCTTGGGAGCAATAAGTTACCTGGTATTTATAGGGCGCGGGATCCAAGATCGAGTGGTTGATACGTTGCCATCAACTTCCGATTCCTTACCTGATTCGCCTCGGAATGTGACCGTTCGCCTCGGAAATCAAGAAATTACGCTGCTAGATGGTCGTGTGGATGTCGAAAAAGAAGGGAAGGTATTACATCTCACCCAAGAACAAGTAGTAGAAGGTGATCTTAATGACGACGGACGACCTGAGGCAGCTTTTCTTCTTACGGCAACGAGTGATGATGAGTCGATATCTGCAACATACCTCGCCACCGCCATTAACAGCGAGCTCGGATTTCTCGGCACCAATGGGATACCACTTCCTCAATACGCAAGCGGTACGGAGCTACGGGTGGCACAGGGGGTAATAACGCTACCGTATGGTACCGAGGATACGTTGTATTTTGTACTCGTCGACGCATTGCTCGAGGAAGTAGTAGTAGATGCCGGTGTGGTATTTTCCGGGACATTGGTATTTTCTGATGATGCGTGGACGTTCACCCCCTGTAGCGGCTCTACCAAATCTGTTTCGTCCGAGTCGCCCTCCTTTGCGGCATTGCGTGCTATTTATACGACACGTAGTTTTGACGAGACGCCACTCTTTATGACCATTCTTGCCACGACCGGTGAGAATGCAGTCGACCCTTTTCAGGTCACCCGCATTCTCACCGTGCCCAATAAGGGAATGTGCCATACGGCCACTGGCGATGCACTCGACAGAGCCTCAACCACCACACCGAATGATGCGTTCGAAGAGACGGTCGCCTCAACTACTTCACGTATTTGAGATACAGTGCAGGGAGGAGAATGAGCGTCAATACTCCGGTAAACGACAATCCAAAAATCATGGCGACCGCAATCGGCTGCCACAAGTCTGAGGCGAAGAGAAGGGGAACCAGACCAATAATAGAAGTAACCTTCGTAAGAATAATGGGACGGAGACGAATCGCACCCCCTTCGATGACGACCTCACGCAGCGGCATCTCGGGATGTTCTCGACGCAAGTGGTTAAATACGTCAACCAGAATAATGGCGTGGTTCACCACCACTCCCGCAAGTGCAATAAAGCCAAGCATAGTAGGGAACGACACCGGCTGGCGGGTGATAAGCAACCCAAACAGTACCCCAATAAGTGAGAGTGGTACCACGAGAAGCACGAGGAACGAGGTACGGAACTGGTTAAACTCAACCACGAGTACAATAAGAATGAGTGCGACACCAAAGATAAGTGCGCGGAACATATCGCGGAATGACTGATCGACATCTTCGGTTTCTCCCCCGATCTTCATGCGCACCCCCTCAGGAAGAATGAGGTCTTTTTGCGCCGCAGCTTCAAAAAGAGTGGTAACATCGGCGGGAATAGTATCAGCAGCGACTTCGCTGGTGACGGTCATAATGCGGATGTCGTCCTCGTGACGCACGACCTCATTTGCACTCCCCAGAGATACCGTGAGCACGCTCCCCAAAAGCACAGTGCCTTTTTGTGTGGGGATCGGGATGGAGCGGATACTTTCGATGGTCGTACGGGTAGTATCGCGAGGGGTTGCAAAGTTTGGATTAAGGGCAAGTTTGACGGTCACGGCAATTTCTTCACCGCCAACCTTTAGGGTGGTTGCCTCGACTCCAAAGACTGCGGTGCGCAGGGTTTGAGCAATCTGGAGGGGAGATAACCCTAGTTCAGCCGCTTTCATACGATCAATGGAGAGTGAGAATTCAGACGCATCTGATTCGGCGCTCGTAATGACTTCAGTGGCACCGGGGGTAGTGCGGAGTAGCGTACGTGCGTCGAGCGCCGCTTTTTTAAGCGCGGTCAAATCATCCCCCTCAAAGGTTATCTTGATGGGCGCACCCGACGGCGGGCCGTCCGAAAGTTCATAGACGCGTATGGTAGCACCGCGGTACGAGGCAAACTGTTGACTCAACTCGTTACGCACCTCACTGGAGCGTTTGGTACGATCGAGACGCAGATTGACGTTGATTGAGGCATAGCGAGATCCGCGCGACGCATTTTCGTTAAACGATGATCCAGACCCAACCATCGTGGTGAATGATTCCACTTCCGGGAGTTGATACAGCACCTCTTCAACCGCACGTGCATGGAGGTCGGTCTGCGCAAGGGGAGTGCCTTGCAGGTCTTCTATTTCGACATACAAGTAGTCGACGTTACCTTGCGGAAAAAAGGTTGCTTTGACGAGCCCGACAACGGGGAGCGCGAGTGCAACTACAAATGCAATGAGTATACCAATGACAAAGCGTTTCTTGCTCTGCTTGTTATCAAGGAAGGCTCCAATACGTTGTTTGTACCATATGCGGAGTTTTTCTGCGTAGACTTCTTGGGTGCGTTCAAATGCTGAAACACTTCGGTGTTTGAGGGAGAGTGCTGCCAAGAGCGGGGTCATACCGAGCGCTACGAAGATGGACGCAAGTAGTACAAAGATAACCGTGAAAGGAATACTTTTAATGAACTCACCGGTTACCCCCGAGATAGTAAAGAGGGGGAAGAATACGGCAACCGTGGTAAGGGTTCCGGCAGTCAGTGGTTTGCTGTATTCAAGGAGTGCTTTGCGGGCGGCTGCTACCGGATCCATCCCTTTGCCGAGGTTTACATGAATTGCCTCCACGATCACAATCGCCGAGTCAACAAGAATACCAATTGACAGAATGAGTGAGAAGAGTGAAATAAAGTTAATGGTATTACCTGATTCTTTGAGGGCAATGAACGACACAAGTATCGAAAGGGGTATCGAAAGGCCCGACACGAGTGCTTCTCGCCATCCCAAGGTTGCAAACAAGACAATCATCACCAAAGCAACAGCCTCCAGACCGACGCGCGTGAGCTGGTTCAAATCTTTTTTGATCTGATCACCATTATCAAACGACACATACGCAGTCACTCCTTCGTCAGGTTTGTTGCGGGCGTTAATGAGGTCGCGTACGCGCCCGGTTACTTCGGTGACATCGGTACCTTTTTGTTTATATATGGTAAGCGTTGCAGATTGGAGTGAGGGAGCACCATGCACTGAAATGCGCGAAAGGGTAGTCGCATCCGCCACGCCATCCGAGACGGTTGCAATATCCGAAAGGCGCAAGGTTACTCCGGTGCGGGTAGTAAGGGGAATACGGGCAATCTCTGCCGGGTCGTCAATCGCCGTCTTAAGGGCAAGGGTATATTCAATATCATTTTGATTGATGGTGCCCACCGGCAACTCGGTATTGGCAGTCTGGATGGCGCCCGTAACCTCACCGAGGGTAATACCGTAAGTGAGTAACGCTTCTTTTTTTACGATGACGATTACCTCACGCGCTCGTACCCCCGAGACCTCAACGCGGGATACCCCCTGGATATCTTCGATTTCGGCTTTCACCGCGTCAGCAAATGTCTTAAATGCCGTGGTGGGCAAATCGGTCGAAATGGCCGCAATCACAATGGGTTGATCTGCAAAGTTTACGTCGGTGACCGATGGTTCTGTGGCATCATCCGGTAGCTCACCGCGCACCTTTGCCACCTCATCGCGCGTCTTTTGCACTGAGCGGTCGATGTCGGCATCGGCATTGAACTCTACCACTACGGACGATACCCCTTCACGAGAGGTTGAGGTAATTTTTTTTACATTCTCAAGATTACCCACCGCATCCTCAATCTCGTTCGTGAGCAATTCCTCTACATCCTCGGGCGACGCGCCGGGGAGCACGGTGGTGATGATGGCAATAGGAATCTGCACCTCCGGTGCCGACTCTCGACGCATCGTTACGACCGAGAATAAGCCGTACGAAACGAGTGCCGCCATAATGAGGTATGAGAGCGCACGTTTCTCAAGTAATGCAATCCAGATAGTGTTCATAGGAATGGGGAGATGAGTCTTACTCTGCAATCGTTACTTCCTCACCTTCGATTCGACCGCGCACATCGGTCACAATACGTACTTCGGAGGCGAGTGGGTCTTGGATGAGCATGCGGTCACCAATGATGGTGCCCTCAGAAATATGCTCCGCTTTGAGGGTGTTTTGATCCGTAACGGTAAAGACGACTAATCCGGTAGGGAGCACTTTGATAGCCGTGATAGGAATGTACCACCCTTTTTGAGTCGGCTTTTTTTGTGCATCACCGCTGGTTTGGTGTTGTACCGCAACTTCGACCAATGAACCGTTGGTAAGAGTGCTTTCTTTGGGTATGCCAATCGTCACGCGGGAACGTTTGGTCACCGGATCAAGTCCGGGGTCTGCGGATGTAATTACTCCTTCGTAGGTACCATCCACCAATACCTTCATGCCCGGTTGTATGGTATTGCGTACGTCCTCTGATACAAAGGCAACAAGCTCACGCGCCCCTTCATTGGCAACCACCGCAACGGCTTGGTTAGGTGATACAAAGTCACCACGCGCAACCGAAAACGAGGTGACGGTTCCCGCAATAGGGGTTCGTATGAGGGTGTGCTCCAACACGGCAACAGCGCCCGCGAGGATACCGCGTGCCTGTATAACCCCCGCTTCTCCGACCTGCACATCTTCGGTGCGTTCACCGGCAACGATTTTGTTTTCCGAAAGTGACGCAACGGTATCGGCACTCAGCGAAGCGGCAAGACCGGATCGAGCACCGGATACACTTGCACGAGCACCGTCAACGCTTTGCCGTGCGGCAAGAATAAGTGCGTTTTGTGCTGCAATAGCAGCACTTGTGCGATCTTCGGTGATGTCTTGTTTTGATACAAAGTATGCAATTCGATCCAAGAATCGCTTGAGGGTATCAAGGCGCTGTTGAGTGGTTGCGAGAACGGCATCGAGTTGTGCATCACTCGGGGTGGTGGCAAGTTCGGTTTTCCAGGTATCAAGGAGAGACGTGAGCTTTGCGCGCTCCGCTTCTATAGAGAGTCGTTCATCATAACTTGCGGCGTTGACGCGAAACTTGGGACGTACCGTATACGGGTCATCAAAGAACGTATCTGCTTTGGCAAGAAGTGCGTCTTGACTGAGTGAATATGCGGAAGAGTAGGCGTTTCGAGCACTTTCTTTTGCTTGTGCAAGCGACATTGCCGCATTGGCGGTACCTGCGCTCGCACTCGCGCGGTCTTCTGCACGTGCTCCATTACGTATCCGTGCAAGACCAGCTTGTGCGGCTGCAAGCGCTCCTTGTGCCTGGAGTACCGCTGCACGTTCTCCTGCGTTTTCAAGCTCGGCAAGCACCATACCCGCAGGTACCACCTGTCCCGCACGCACAAGTACGTTGGTGACTTCGCCTGATTTCTGTGCGCGTAACTCAGCTTGCGAAACGGATCGTACTTCACCGAGTATCACGATGGGGGTGCCTTCAGCCTGCAGTGCACCGAGTGATGCGACCTGCACCATAGGAGTTTGTATCGTCTCCTCAACAGGGGCATCTACCGTGCGTGTACCAAAAAGCCCCCCATACCAGCTGGCTATTGCAAGCACACCCAGCATAAGTGCAGTCTTGCGTGGTGCCGTACGCATCAGATGGAGTAGGGTGCCGGGAAGAGAACGGATAAAAGAAAAGAATCGAGAAAACATAGAATATGTGTACAATAGAACCCATCAAGACTGATAATAAACCTTACTTTACATCATATTTTAAAAAAGTCAAACACGCCGGCCTGAATTAGCACTCTAACTGCAACACTTAACCTTTCTGAAATATCTGTCGTGGACTTTTGAATTTGAGACGCTTGCGTGGTCGATCATTTAACCGGCGAACTACATGCGCCAACTCCGCAGGAGTG
>JAKFXP010000089.1 GCA_021731325.1 Parcubacteria group bacterium | reverse complement strand
ATATAGTGCATTTCGTCAGGATATGGACGTGATTCTGGTGGGTGAGATGCGCGGTAATGAAGCGATTGCGGCCGCAGTCACGGCCGCCGAGACCGGGCACCTCGTCTTTAGTACCCTGCATACCAACAATGCAGCGCAGACCATTGATCGTATCGTTGATTCGTTCCCCGCATACCAGCAGGATCAGATTCGTATCCAACTGGGGGCAAGCTTGAGTGGTATCTTTTCTCAACGTTTGATTCCCCGTATTGCCGGAGGACTTATCCCTGCATATGAGCTGTTGGTCAATACCCATGCCGTTGCAAACATGATTCGCGAAGGACGTACCCATGAGATCGATACGATTATCGAAACGGGTTCGGGAGAGGGGATGATTAGCATGAATGCGTCACTTACTCGACTGGTTCGAGCAGGTGAGATTGCGGTTGAACATGCAATGGCGGCATCAGTAGATCCCCGTGGCCTTGAGCGCATGTTGTAGAACCTTACCCCTACCTGCTATCAATTCGAATAACTTTTATACACGTATGATTTTTAAATACACCGTCATCAATCAGTCCGGTACGGAGCAGCAGGGTACCATTGAGACGACGAGCGAAGACACGGCCATCTCAACCCTGCAGCGAGGGGGTTTTGTCATCACCAAGATTGAACCTGCCGAAAAAACGGGAGGATTGTTTGGGAATCTCACTTTTTTGGAACATGTTTCCAATAAGGAGATTGTTATCCTCTCTCGTCAGATTGCGACACTTTTTCATGCGCAAGTAAGTGCCTTACGGGTCTTTCGGCTGCTTGGGGCGGAAAACCCAAATGCAATGATACAGCGTGTGTTGCTGCAAGTGGCAGACGATATTCAGGGAGGACTCTCTATCAGCAAAGCGCTTGCAAAACATCCCAAAATGTTCTCGTCATTTTATTGCAATATGGTGCTTGCCGGAGAAGAGACCGGGCGCCTCGAACAAACCTTTGAACACTTGGCGGGGTATATTGATCGTTCGTACGCAGTCACCTCAAAGGCGCAACATGCACTCGTATACCCCTCATTCATTATTGCCACCTTTATTGGAGTTATGGTACTCATGATGGTAAAGGTCATCCCCAAGCTCGCTGAAATCATCAAGACTTCAGAAGGGGTAGAAATCCCGATTTATACCAAAGTGGTGATGGCGATTAGCGATGCGTTTGTGAACTACGGTCTTTTTATCTTTGTTGGGTTTGCGGCTATGATTGTCGCAGGGTGGCAGTATAGTAAAACACCAGCTGGTAGAAGATATTTTGATCAGATGAAGGTAGAGGTACCGGCGGTTGGCTCATTGTATAAGAAATTGTACCTTGCACGCATGGCTGATAACTTGAGTACGATGCTCTCAAGCGGTATCGCGATGGTGCAGGCGCTTGAGATTACCGCTGCGGTGGTTGAAAATGTACACTACGAAGAAGCGCTCTTAAAGGCACGCGACGAAATAAAAAACGGCGCGTCGATTAGTAAGGCATTGAGTAGTTATGAACAAATACCCACCATCATGATTCAGATGGTGCGGGTGGGGGAGGAGACGGGAGAACTGAGTACTATCCTCGACACCCTCGCCAAGTTTTATGAGCGCGAGGTAGATCAACAGGTGGACACGGTACTCGGGTTGATCGAGCCTGCCATGATTATTTCGCTTGCAGGAGGGGTAGGTATCCTCATTGCTTCGGTACTGGTGCCAATTTTGAGCATTACCATGTCAATCAAGTAATCGACAAAATCGTGCACTTATCCACATAGATAAGTATCATTAGGGCGATAATGCGTTAAAATAAGACCACAGGACGCTTGGTGAAAAGGCGACCACGGTCATCTTGATAAGATAGTTATTAATCACCGTTTATAATCGTAATATTTTAGTATGTTTATGTATAATAATAAGGAAAAAGGTTTTACGCTCATCGAGCTTCTCGTCGTGATTGCGATTATCGGTATTTTGGCGTCGGTCGTACTCTCGTCGCTCTCCGGCGCTCGTCAACGTGCAGCTGCGGCAGCGTTTAAAGCAGAATTATCAGCTTTACATCCTGCAGTAGTAACTGCTTGTGACTCAGGCGTTTTAGTAGCAGCTACGCACGTGCCTGCTGCTGGACGACATTCTGTCGGTACAATTGTTGCTGGCACTACTGCCGCTGTATGTGGCACTAGTGGAACTGGTGATTTTAACATAACTTTTCTCGCAAATCCAAGTCCCCAAGGGACTTGCACAAACGCAACGATGACGAGTGCTGGCGTTTCCTATCTTCCAGCGGGTTGCTAGTAACCGATAAAGAATCCGTCAGTGAACAAGCAAAAGCCGCATTGAGCGGCTTTTGTGGTATTGGGGACACTCCCATTAGGAGTGGAGGTTGTGGTACGGTACCATTGGTACACCATGTTTTATCGCTATGCTATGCACGGTGTCACCCTCGTTGAGCTTATGGTTGTTATTGCTATCATTGGTATCTTTGCGTCAGTCACCATGAACAGCATGACTACACCGCGAACCGATGCACGAGACAAAAGCCGTGTCACCGATCTAAAGCGTATTGGTCTTGCACTTGATCTGTACAAAAGTACCTGTCATCAGTACCCACGGGAGCTAACGCTTACAGTGGGGCAGGGGTGTCCTGTGGGCACCACTCTCGACTCATTCCTGACCACACTTCCCATTGATCCACAAGGCAATTCGTATGGGTATGCGACGAGTAGTACCGGACTTAGATATATGGTGCGCGCAACGCTCGAGTCAACCTCTACCGCACTCAGTACTGACATTGATGGCACTGTAAATTACGGCGTATCCCTCGACTGTTCAGACAGCCCTACCAAATACTATTGTATTACTTCATAATACTTTGCACAGCAACCATGTTTACTGTATTTTACCCATTACTTTTTATTCTTGGCCTCATTATCGGTAGTTTTCTCAATGTCGTCATTTTGCGGCACGAAAAAGAAGAAGGGGTGGGTGGTCGCTCCTACTGTCCTTCGTGCCACAAACAGTTGCATTGGTATGAGTTGGTACCACTCTTCTCCTATGTAGTGCAGGTAGGTCGCTGTCGAGGGTGTAGGACACCTATTTCGGCCCAGTATCCTGTAGTGGAGTTTTTCACGGGGGTACTCTTTGTGGGTGTATGGTATCAGTCGGGGCTTCAAACGCTAGCCTTCAATGCACCGCTCGTACTTGACCTTGCTATTTGGTCGCTCCTCATTGTTATTACGGTGTATGACCTGCGTACCATGCTGATCCCTGACCGATTTTCCTTTTTATTTGCCGCACTTGCGCTCACTTCGTCATGGTTGACTGCTGGATTTGAGATATGGACATTTCTTGCTGGCCCGATACTTTTTCTTCCATTCTATGGACTGTGGAAATATTCGAATGGTCGGTGGATGGGATTGGGGGACGGTAAGCTTGCGTGGGGTATGGGATGGTACCTCGGTCTTTTGGGGGGTACCTCAGCGGTTATGTTTGCATTCTGGGTGGGCGCAGCTGTATCACTGACTCTGATTGGGTTACAAAAAATATTCCATTCGTTTTTTTCTACCAAAAAATTTACCCTCTCGTCCGAAGTACCCTTTGGACCTTATCTCGTTCTCGGTATGGGAATTGTATATTTCGGGGGCTACACCATCCTTGCTTGTATTGGATAATTTGTTTTTTGTCCACACGAACCGTACGTAAGGTGACGCAGAGAGACATGGGGAATGATAGTATTACTACCATGCCATTCGTGTATTCAAAATCATCCGGCTTCACCCTGATTGAACTTATGGTGGTCATGGCACTTCTGGTGGGTATTTCTACGACCTTGTCTCTAAATGCAAAAGCATCGCGAGATGTTACCAATATTGACGCAGCAGCACAGCAGATAGTTTCAACAGTTCGGTATGCAGAAGCGTTAGGAAAGAGCGGTACGGTGTTTGGCACTGGACCAACACAAAACGATCGGGGGTATGGGGTATATATGGCCGATGACACCAGTACCCTCATTATATATGGCGGGGACAACATCGGACCCGCTCCACTCCATAATACGTATGATGCCGGTGGGGCGTTGTCCCGTGACCAGCAACGAGTTGAAACACAGGTATTGCCTCGAGGAGTGACCATTACGGATATCTGTGTAAAAAATACCCAAACCTGCACCTCGGGGGATAGTAGTGAAGCACACATCCATCTGCGCAGGGGAAGTACCGTCGCACATTTGCACAAGAACAGCACTACGGCAACGGCGTCCTACGTGGGTATTATTCTTAGAGCAGGTACCGAGGTGCGGACGGTGTGGGTGGTAAGTACAGGATTAGTATATGTACAATAAGCTACTGCCTATGCGCGATAGTGCCAATGAACGTGGGAGCTTTCTTGTGGAGGCACTGGTTGCCTTTGCGCTCGTATCTACTACGTTGGTGATTGTGGTGGATTCGTTTCTTACGATGCAACGCGGGTATCATACACAAATCGTACAACAAGAAATTGTTGATTCTCTTGCATTCGCACTTGAAGACATTACTCGTGAGTCGCGGGTAAGTACGGCATATGGATGTGGGGGGAGTTGTGCAGTATTAGGGATGACTCGTCGCGCAGGACTCAATGGACAAACAGCAGACGCAGTTGTCTATTCGCTGTCGGGAGGGCAGATTATGAAACGCATTGGATCAGGTGCGGTGTTGCCTCTTACTCCTCCCTCGGTACGGGTGACCGGTCTCACGGTGCAGGCATTTACTACACCCCCCGAACGTTCACGGGTGATAGTTATGTTGGTTGCAGAGCCAACGGTAGGCAATACCGGCGTTGATCCGGTGTATATACAAACTGCGTTCACTGAGCGGCGGTAACTATTGGGTATGAAAAACGACACGACGATACAAAAAAATATGCGAGGGATTGTTCTAGTCGAAGCAATTATTGCCATTGGTATGTTGGTGCTCATTGTCACCGGTACCCTCAACCTTCTCTTGCGTTCAACGAGTAGTACGAATCATGTAATAGACCAAACTATTGCAACCTATTTAGCTCAAGATGCACTCGAATGGATTATTGCAAAATATGAGTATAATCGGATTACCGGCCAACCTTGGCTTGCGGGACTGAACACGTCTGCATGTGGAAGTACCTGTGGTGTGGACACGCATACGACCGCTACAGCCGGGAGTCTGATAAACTGTGGAGGAGGAGGGTGTACTCTCTACCGAAATACCGTTGGAGGATATAGTCACACCGTCGCTGGACACACCCGTACCCCGTACGTGCGGACTATTGCCATAGATTCCTCCCTACAGTCGGGAGATGAAGCGTTGGTGACGGTGACGGTGTCGTGGCGCGAAAGTAATGGTACAGCCTCGGTACCCCTGACCCTTAACTTGTATGCACCCTAGTATCTATCCATACTCAAGTACCAGTGAGCGGGGTATGTCGTTACTTATCGTGACTATCATCGGGAGCATGATGCTCCTCATGGCGGTTTCTGCGAGTACCCTTGCGCTACAGTCCATGCGGGCGTCCCAAGCACAGTCTGATGCGGTGCGCGTGCTCTATGATGCAGAAGATGCGTTTGCATGTGTCAAAGATTGGATCAATACTGATGTGCGGAATTTCACCAATGTTGCAGGACTTACTATTGAGTGTAATGGAGTAACCTATGACTTTAACGGTACTGCCGATTCATTTAATGATAGCCATACTCCGTCGTACGTTGCCTCTACTGCACCCTACCCAAATACGGGTACCGGAGAGTTTCGCATACCCTATGATCGTACCAAACCAAACCTCGGTGGGGTCATCGTTAAGGTGATCAGAGATCGCAGCAAAGGATATTTTTTGGGAAAAGTACAAGTCTTGAGTGATAGTGAAAGTGCTGGTTCTCATAGGAGTACGCAACGTTTTCAGGAATATGATTATCGTGTCTTGGTCGGTGCAGACATTATGTTTGTGGTAGATCGCTCAGGAAGTGTAGGGGGGAGTCGAGTCGGGGCAGGTACGGGTGATTGGGCGGCACTCAAGCTCGCGCTCGATAGCTCTATTGCAACACTTGCCCTCAAAAAACCACAAGTGCAAGTGGGGGTCGTCTCTTTTGGGACGGGTGTGACAGATGTCGGACAAGCATTTGTCACACCACCGTGTAGTGCAGCCGACTGTGTGCGTATACCAGAGATACCCCTTGACTTAGCAACTGCGGTGGTTGGAAGCAGTATCGATACCTCTCTTGGGCATACGAATCTTTCGTTGGGACTGGGTATTGCGGGCGCTGAACTGCTGGGAAGGTATTATCCGGTAGGCACCACCACCATCCCAGACAGTCGATTTCATGCGGGAGCATTTGAGCGTGCAGTGTTTAGGGGAGGAAACATAGCCACCGATATTCCCCCACAACCTGCAGCATTGATGCGGGATCGACCAGACACCTCTTATCCCGATTACATCATTATTATCACCGACGGCGAGCCAAATGCTATCATTACCTCCTCACCGAATACGTTTCAACAGTCACTCGTAAATACGAGTAATAATTTTATTGGCTTGAATAATCATTCGTACGTATTGGGAGAAACAAAGCTGTTCCGTACCCCAAGCCCTGGTGCCGGACAGATGATTGATGATGCGAGCTATACGAAGTGTTCTGATGAGGCATTTGCACCCCTCCCGGCCACGATTCTTGCGGCACCCAACAACACTAACACTCCTCCGGTTCGGGTGCCGATGTGTAATAGTAAACTTATTGCCGATGCACTCAAAGTAGCGCCGAACAACATCACGGTGGGTGCCATTGGTGTAGGTATTAGTGCGGGCGCAAAGAGTTGGCTCATGAACGATGTGGTGAGTGATCCGGGACTATATTTGGATGCGGTCACCTTCAACACCTTATCTCAAAGTATCTTGACGTTGTTCGAACAACTTGATCTATTACAATCACGTTAATTATTGGCACACGCACGATCTAACACCAGCAGTATGATGCATAACCACCTTTTTAGTCTTATATCCTCTCCCCGTTCGTCACGTGCAGGATTCACCCTCATAGAACTTATTGTAGTGATTGCCGTGATTGGCATATTAACCTCAATCACCTTTGCATCGTTGAGTGGTGCACGGGGACGCGGACGGGATAGTAAGCGTATTACGGCGCTTACCGAGATTAGTCTGGCGTTGGAGTTCTATTACAACAAATGTGGGCGCCAGTACCCAGCGACCCTTGCAGGGGCTGCGGCAAACGGGTGTCCATCGGGCACTACCTTGAGTGATTTTATCAACCCCATTCCCCAGAATCCAACAGGGGGCGCATATGGGTATGCCGTTGGAGCGTCTAATTTTACCTACGTCGTCCGTGCGACCCTCGAGACAAATGATAGTGCATTACAAGATGATCTTGATGGGACACAGCTCGGTCTCGATTGTGCAGATACTGCAAAACAGTATTGTGCGGGTCGTCTCTAAACGAGTCTCCTCGATAATGGTAGAATGATGACATGTCAGTGTCACCCAATATCACCAATCGCCACCGAGAACTCACCCGACTGGTCGTATATCACCAATCGCGCTACCATGAGGAGGACAATCCTGAAATAGCCGATGAGGTATACGATGCGTTTGTTCGTGAATTACGGGAACTAGAAAAGACGTACCCTACACTCAAAACTACAGAGAGTCCCAGTGAACGGGTGGGTGGTGCACCTCGTAAAGAATTTACCAAGGTACGGCACCAGGTACGCCAATGGTCATTTGACAATGTATTTACCATCGAAGAACTGACGCACTGGCGTGATCGTGCGGTACGTCACCTGGAACGTGAAAGCGCTCTTGATCCACAGACATTTACTTTTTGCACTGAACATAAGATAGATGGACTCAAAGTCATTTTGACCTACCAGAAAGGTGTGTTTGTGCAGGGTGCAACACGCGGTGACGGAACAGTGGGCGAAGACATTACCGAAAATCTTAAAACAGTACACTCGATTCCACTCACCCTCACCCAATCCGTTGATATTATTGTGGGTGGAGAGGCATGGCTGCCCCGCAAAGAACTTGATCGGATTAATAAAGAGCGGAGTCTCGCGGGGGAACAGTTGTTTGCAAATTGTCGAAATGCAGCAGCAGGTGCTTTGCGCCAACTTGATCCCAAGGTGACTGCGTCCAGAAAACTCGCCTGTTTTATCTACGACATTGAAGAAGTGCAGGGAGTGAGTATGCCCCAGACACAAACGGAAGAGCTCGCGCTGCTAGGTACCTTGGGTTTTTCGGTAAATCCTGATTTTATCGCATGTGCCACGGTTGCTGACGTAGAACGGTACTACCAACAGCTTCTCAAAAAACGAGAAAAGCAGCCGTTTGAAATTGATGGGGTGGTAATCAAAATCAATGAAGTGTCGTACCAGCGCGCACTGGGCTACACGGCCAATGCCCCTCGTTTTGGGGTTGCGTACAAGTTCCCGGCTGAGCAGGTCACGACTCAGGTAGAAGATATTGTGTTACAGGTAGGGCGCACGGGGGTCTTGACCCCGGTTGCCTGGCTCACTCCGGTCAGGGTTGCCGGCTCGGTCGTATCGCGTGCTACACTGCATAACGAAGATCAGATTCGACGCCTTGATGTGCGTGTGGGTGATACGGTAGTACTCCAAAAAGCGGGGGATGTCATACCCGAGGTCGTCTCGGTCGTCAAAGAACTACGTACCGGCAAAGAAAAAAAATACACATTTCCAAAAAAAGTCACTCTCTGTGGCGGGGACGGCTCAATCGAACGGGTGCCCGGTCAGGCAGCGTGGCGGTGTGTGTCCAAAGATTCTTTTGAACTCATTGCGCGTAAATTTCATCACTTTGTTTCAAAAAAAACACTTGATATTGATGGCCTAGGGCCAAAAATTATGGATGGGTTATTAGAGCGAGGGTTAGTGCGAACCTATGCGGATGTGTTTACTCTGCAGACAGGTGATTTTGCAGAAGTGCCGGGTTTTAAAGACAAAGCGGTTCAAAATTTACTCTCGGGCATACAAGAAGCGCGGCATACCACATTGGCGCGGCTTCTTTTTGCACTCTCGATTGATCAGGTGGGGGAAGAAACAGCGCGCGACCTCGCCCAACACTTTGGCACCCTCAAAAAGATTCGTGTCGCTACCCAAGAGGAACTCGAATTAATTGAAGGGGTTGGCCCAGTCGTTGCCGCGTCGGTGTACCAATGGTTTCGTGACCCCGTCCATGACGCCGAGCTTGATGCACTCATACCCCACCTCACGATTGAATCGGTGAATAGTGCGTCCTCTGGACGGTTGCAGGGTATGGGTATTGTGGTCACGGGCACCTTGATATCCTTGTCGCGCGACGAAGCAGAAGAGTATATCCGACGTGCAGGAGGCAAAGCGGTGGGGAGTGTTTCGAAGAGTACGAGCTTTGTGGTGGCGGGCGGAAACCCGGGGAGCAAGGTTGCAAAAGCGCAATCCCTGGGGGTACCCGTCCTCACCGAAGCAGAGTTTTTGGAACGACTCAAGTAGAGCGGGATGCAAAAACGTGGTATAGTCCCTGCATGATTACGCGAGAGGAAGTACAAAAACTTGCTGAATTAACGCTGATTGCGGTGTCGGATGCCGAGCTCGACTCCCTTGCAAAAGAGCTTGATGCAGTGCTTGGCTATGTGTCCGAGATTAACACGCTTACCGCAGACACCCGTACTCGCGAGAAACCAGCACTATATAACGTCATGCGTGATGATACGATTACGAACATGCCGGGCGCATATACGGAAACCATTGTTGCAGAATTTCCTGATAAAGACGGCAATTATTTGCGAGTAAAAAAGATACTGTAGTGCGTTGTATGTCCACCCTCCCAACTATTGCTGAAGCACGTAAGCACCTTGACGCAAAAACCGTGTCCGCGGTTGAGCTTGCAGATATGTGTCTTGCAAATATCTCTCGTACCGACGCTGAGATTCACGCATACCTCGAAGTATTTGAAGATGTGCACGCGCAAGCCCGAGAGGCTGATGCGCGCATTGGTGCAGGGGAGGCAGCACCCCTCTTGGGAATTCCTTTGGCGATGAAAGACAATCTTTTGATACAAGGCAGAAAGGTAAGTGCCGCCTCAAAAATACTCGAAGGGTATACCGGTACGTATGATGCGACCGTCACGGCAAAGCTCAAATCACAAGGTGCGGTGTTCTTGGGGCGCACGAACATGGATGAGTTTGCGATGGGAAGCTCGACCGAAAAGAGTGCGTATGGTTTAACCCGAAATCCACTTGATCTTACCCGGGTGCCGGGAGGGTCTTCGGGAGGGTCGGCAGCGGCGGTTGCAGGCAATCTCGCAGTTGCCGCACTTGGTTCGGATACGGGTGGCTCGGTTCGCCAACCAGCGGCATTTTGTGGCCTGGTAGGACTTAAGCCAACGTACGGTTCAGTCTCACGACATGGGTTGATTGCTATGGGGAGCTCACTCGACGTGATTGGGACGCTCACCAAGTCGGTGTCGGACGCAGCACTGTTGTTCGAAGCGATTCGTGGACATGACCGCATGGATGCGACCACGATACCCGACTCGGCGAAGCGTATTTCTCACAAAGACACCTATACGATTGGGGTACCGCGCGCGTTTCTTACCAAGGGAATTGATCCGGGTATCTTACAGGCGTTTGAAGAGGGGCTCGCTACACTCCGAGACCAGGGACATAGCGTGGTTGATATTGAGCTACCAACGATTGAATATGCACTGGCTACGTACTACATTATTATGCCTGCCGAGGTCTCTTCTAATCTTGCACGATTCGATGGTGTGCGGTACGGACTCCATGTTGACGGTGCAAATCGTACGGATGACTATCGTACGTCACGAGGTGCCGGTTTTGGTCCTGAACCACGCCGACGTGCGCTTATTGGTGCGTACGTACTTTCTTCTGGCTATTATGATGCGTATTACTCTAAGGCCATGCAAGCCCGTGATCGTATCCGTACCGATCTCACGACGGTATTCGGTCATATTGATGCAATCGCAACCCCCACCACCCCATCACCTGCATTTACGATTGGAGAAAAAACAAGCGACCCTATTGCTATGTACCTTGAAGATATTTTTACCGTGTCGGCAAATATCGCTGGTATACCGGGCATATC
>JAKFXP010000081.1 GCA_021731325.1 Parcubacteria group bacterium | reverse complement strand
ACGGGTGTGGTGTCAGGAGTGACTGCTTCTGTATTTGTGATTTCTTCCATATCATTCATATTTAGTAGCATGCGAGTAAAGTGACGACCTTACTGCACAGTAGCACGTATACGAACAATGAGCGAATTATTATAGCACCTCGACCATTTCAACTGACATTACTACTCACTCGTAGTGGTGGCAGTAGAAGAGGCAGTCTCCTGCACTGGGTACCAGTCACGCAACTCGACCCGTATCGCAGGATTACCAGCTGTAACGAGAGATGCAAAGAGTGTGATGTCACTCAAACCGTCTTTGCCACGGTAGTGGTACGGGTAGACCACGTGCGGCGCAAATGCCAGTACCGCATCTGCTGCTGCCTCAACAGTCATCGTATATGGAAGATTCATAGGAATAAATGCGATATCAATATCTTTGAGCGCCCGCATCTCGGGAGTATCTTCGGTGTCACCGGCAACGTACACTCGTGTTCCTGAACGCTCAATCACGTACCCATTCCCGCGTCCCTTAGTATGAAGACTCTCGGCTACCTCGGGTAGGTTGTACATGGGCACCGCTTGAATCGTAAAGCCCTGTGCGACCGTCGTACTACCGTTACCAAGAGTCACCGTCTTCGCCTGCAGGGGTGCGGGGAGTTCTTGTACCACCGTATCCGGTGCAATAATAGTCACCATTGAGGAACTCGCAACCAATGCTTCAAGCGTATTGATATCCAGGTGATCAGGGTGTATGTCAGTAAGAAGAATAATATTTGGTGCCGCAGCCGCAGCAAATGCAGTGATTTCTCCAACAGGGTCAGTGTAGAGCGTCAGTCCATCCCATGAGAGCACCATAGTAGCGTGAGCTATGGGTGTTACGGTAACCTCTGCATCGGGTGCGGGGGGTGATACTGTCGTGGTTGTAGTCGCCTGCTCTACGGAAACAGGGGGTATGCGTGATTGCTGTTTGGTTACGTATACGTACCCACCCATACCAAGGATGAGCATAAGTAATGCGATGGGGATGTATTTCATATACGCACTAGTATACCAAAGATAGTGCCGTCTGTAGACTTCTTGACTTTTCTATATACTATTGTAATGTAGTATACGGCATACCGCCTTTCACGTGTTCTTTTTGGAGATTATACGATGCATCATACCACCCCCGCTTTACCTCGGAGTTTGGAACTCAATCTCGCGCGCGTAGCAGATGCGCTCGGTATTACTACTGAAACCCTGACGCACGTAGTGCAGAACATACCCTATATATGGGATACGCTATCAGCGGATGCTGCACGATTTAGTTCCCTCCCCGTCACCCTTGCACTATACCCCACCCATACGATACGTCGGGTGACACCGCAGATAGACGCACCTGCTTCATTCGGTGTCCCCCACCAAGGATTGCCTGTGTGCATGCAAGTACCCACTGGGCTTGGGATTAGTACCGTCGAAGACGCGTACATGCTGATGCAAGAAAACGGACTACTCACCCATGGGGTAAGTCTTGCTGATTTGCAATTTTACGTCACCTCACCCGAGTTACTCCCCTCATCATGGAAGCAGCAGGTGTATGCGATCAAGTCCGCAATCGTGACTAATACAGATCAGTGGCAGATTCCCTACCTGGAATGTCGCACCGGTACGCCGTATCTTGCGTGGACTGATTTTAAGGAGGCATGGCGCCCCGAAGAAATGTTGGTGAGTGTATACCCAACGAGTATACGGCGTATACAGAATCGATTAGAGACGATGGGCTTCCGATTCTTATCCGCATAAAAAATACACCACCGATCATATGCTGATCGGTGGTTTTTTATTCCACAGCGCTACAATAGGTTGCCCAGACTAGAGCAAAAAGGGAGATTCCTATTTTTTTCACACGCTGCATGTGCGTTGTTGTAACACTCATTGGCAAACGTAATACCTGTTGAACCATCAGCAGGTAAGGTGTGCTGCGCAACCATTGTTGCACCTCTCATCAGTGACCCGGTGATGTGACGACCAGGATGAGTCTCAGTAATCGCACAAATAATCTGATCTCCTTTTTCTGCTCCCTGTAGCCACGTGCCGGGCAAGATTTTAAAACACGAACCTTCCTTGCAAGACCAGTCGGATGCTAGATTGCGTGTTGCGGTTTTTTTTTGCTGCTCATATACGTATACGACACCCACTATGAGCACGGACAACAACGTAAGTGACGCGATGAGTGCTGGCCATGGATTATCTTCTTCGAAACGTTCTGGTGTGGTCATCTGACCCTCCTATGGTGGTGATTAAAAAGAAACAATACTATACCACCCCATTCTGCATGGAATGACACGTTTGTCAAAAATAACGCTGGTCACCATACCGATTGCACATACCTAAAAGTGTCCAGTGTCACATGGGTGCAAAATCTATAATAGGAGTACGGATAATGGTATGCTGTAGGTACCCTACTCTACGGGTTTTTGTATGCGACGAAGTACTCTACATTTTAGTGTGACTGTGTTTTTTTGTCTGTGTATGCTGGCGTATACCATCCATACCCCGTACGGACGCGCCGCCGCAATCCCTCTCTTCACTACCCCACTTTTACCCGGCAGCACACACCCTGAGGTACTCGCACTCCAACGTTTTCTAAATACCCACGGCTTTACCATTGCCGAGACTGGTACTGGCTCCCTTGGCGCAGAGACCAGCTACTTTGGTGGTAAAACAAAAGAGGCGGTCATCCGATTTCAATCCGCCTACGCAACAGACATCCTTATCCCCGCGGGACTCACGGCCCCAACTGGCACATTCGGACCGGCAAGTATTCGCAAAGCGAACAACATCCTCCAAGCGACTAGCATACTACCTCCCTCTGACACCTCTCCCCTCCGTACCGCTACCACCTCTGGTTCCACTATCACTCTGAGCCAATACCAGTATTTATTAAAACGCATTGATCAAAATAGACGCAACACCCAAAACGTCGTACAAAAGTACTCGGGTGATACGCCAATCACCAGTCTCACGGGTGTCACCTTGACCAATAGCACCTTTACCGACACCGATGCATCGTTTGATACGCTGAACGTGTCCGGACTCGGCACCCTTGCACAACTTTCTGTCGCTGCCACCACCACTCTTGAAGGTCCTCTGCTACTCGCGCGTGGATCAGCACCTTCGGTCACTACCGACGCACTCTACAACGTGGGGGGTGATTTATTTTGGGACGGTACTCCACTTACGGCATCCACGACTGGCACGTGGGCAAACCTGTCCGGAAACGCGTATCGCCTTACCGGTAATGTCGGTATCGGGACGAGTACTCCTGATGCAACCCTCGATGTAGTGGGCACCATTCATGCCGGCACGACGACGGCACCCCTCCTCGACGAAGGAGGTGCGGTTTGTAACGTACAAGCCTATGGTGCCGTAGGAGACAATGCAACCGACAATTATGCTGCAATCATGGCTGCAATCAACGCATGTCCTGTGGGGGGCACCGTCTTTTTTCCGATGGGTACCTATCGTATCGGACAAACCCTCACCCTCGACAAACCAGTTACCCTCAAAGGCTCGTTTGCACCACGGTGGACCTACTCTTCGACCCCCCGCAGCGCCATCAAACCAACCACCTCCTTTGTCGGAACGAGTATTGTCCATGTGCGGGATGCAACTATTTCAGGTCAAGCAAGCGATAACAACGGTGGTCGCATTGCCAATCTGACCATAGATGGCAACTCATACGGTACCGCAATCGATGGTATTTACTTTGAAGGACTTATACGCGACTGGAAACTTGAGCAGGTCGACATAACCCAAGCTTCAGGTAACGGATTTCATACTGATGTCGGCGCTGGTTCAGGTAACGCTCGAGGGTTTACCATTCTCGGTCTTGGCATTTACAGCGCAGCGCTTCATGGTTTTCGTGCTACTGCACTCAATGATTCGTATATTGAGGATGTCCTCGCGGTTGGCAACGCACAACGAGGCATATATCTTTCTTCTATGGGAGAGACGAAGATTGTCGGCTCGCGCGCAGTGTTTAATGCGCTCGAAGGTCTGTATATCGACGGCTCCTCGAGTAATGGAGGATTGCAATTTACTGACTTCTCAACCGACCGCAACGATCGACATGGGGTGCGTATCTCCGCGTACGGCACTACTACCATTACCTTTAATGGACTTTTGACGCGCCGTGACGGACCAAATGACGGTGGTGGTACCGAGACCCCCTATGCAGGTGTTGCGATCATTGGTTCAACAACCGCAAAAGTTGCTCCCGTCATCATCACCAATCTGTCTCAAATTCTCGGTGTAGATGACGGCGGTACCGGTACGCTCGCTCCACACACCGGAGTGCGTGCCGTCAATGCCACCTACGTCAGTATCGATGGCATGCTGTGGGGAACCACCAATGCGTATGTAGACGGCGGCAACGTTGATTCATTCATCATTCAAGAAGATGCACTCACGCGCATCGGTGTCATGAGTGCGACGAGTGACACCCGATACAACGCAAAATGGGTATCTACTTCAACAGCACTCACCTACCTCACGGGTAGTGTCGGTATTGGTACCACCTCTCCCGCTCGCCTCCTCCACCTAAGTGGCGCAAGTTCAGCAGGCGCACGTACTACCGACACCACCAATAACGTCACCGGTGAGATTCGCGCGGATGACTTCCAGGTATTTATGGGTAGTATTTCCAATCATGACGTACGTCTCATGACCAACGGTTCCTCGCGTCTTTCAGTAACGACGGCCGGATTTGTTGGTATTGGTACTACCTCCCCCGGCTACCAATTACACGTGTCACGCAGTACCGATGGTGACGTCGCCGCCTTTTCAGACCTAAGTGGCACCTGCACCATCAACCCAACTGACACGGCACTTATCTGCTCATCGGACGTACGTCTCAAAAAAGAGATTGCGACGATACCCAACGCACTCGACCGACTTACCAATCTCCGAGGCGTAAATTTTCTCTGGAACCACGAAGAAGTCGGAGATGACAAACACTTTGGCTTCATTGCACAAGAAGTTGCGCAGATTTTCCCGGAGTTTGTGGTACCAGATACCCGTGGATATAACATGGTCAACACGAATGCGTTTACTCCGGTTATTATCGAATCCATTAAAGAACTCAATCTAAAAATCAATGATCTGAACACCACCGGGAGCACCACGTCTCCCACCGTGCCGAATATACTCGCTCAGATATGGTCTGCCCTTGAATCAATCGGTATCACCTTCAAAGACGGGATAGTGCGGGTAAAACGACTCGTCATTGACGACGAACTCTGTATTGGCGAAACATGTATCACCGAAGCGCAGCTCGCCGGACTCCTTACCTCCACTCCCTCCATCACCACAGAACCAACCAACGAGTCAGTGCCCGATACCAGTACCCCTCATATCGCACCAGCAGCATCTCAAACGACGGACGCTACGAGTACGGCCTCGACCACGGCGATCATTGACGTATAATATATAATATGGTACAATATATGGTGGGTAGCTGTACATAGGTGTACAGCTTTTTGCCTTTCACAACGGAGGAATATATAATGTTCATTGAAAAAAAGTACTGGGCAACATGTTTGCTCTTGGTATCCATGATTGCAGTCCCCTACCCGGGATATGCGAAAAATGCATGTGTCAGCGCAGGCATTGCTTCACCAAATGGTATTGGCGAGTTTAAGACCCGTCACGACATCTTTGCGTTTAATCACGCATTACTCTACTTCGATATTGGCACCTCTTCGTACCGATCGGTACAAGAGTACCTTGATCGAGGGGTGGGGGTCATTCTTGCCCTAAAATTGAAAGCACCCGCTGATGGAAAAACATCTATACTTGCAGCAATTCGTGCGGGAACGTACGATGGCGCGTTTGCTGCTCTCGCTACCAACATTCGAGAGGATGGTCGTCCGATCACCCTCCGTCCATTATTTGAAAGTAATGGTGACTGGTATCCCTGGCAAGCATACTACGCAGGTAACCGCGTCGAAGACCTGGTTCCGGCATGGAAACATATCGTTACCCTCTTTCGAAAAAAGCAAGTGCCCGTCCGCTTTGACTTTAACGTTAACCGTTCGAGTGCACGTGGCAAAGGGAACAGTGACTTCAAAACACTCTTCCCTGGCGATGATGTGGTGGATACGGTATCAGTATCTTCGTATAACCGATGTGGTTCTAATGCATCACACCTGACCTGGCACTCATTTTCTGAGGAGTTTAGGCCTGCGTATACGGTTATTACCTCATTTTCACAACGACCGATTGCTGTTGCGGAAACATCGAGTACCTCGCAGTGTGGTGGAGACAAGGCAGCTTGGTTTACACAACTCTTTGAGGATGTCGCAACGAGTTACCCTCGTCTCGAGAACATCACGTTCTACCTCAACACCCGAGAAGCAGGTCTTGCATCAAATGATGCTCCCCTTCACTGGGAACTTGAAAACGATGGTCAAAAAAAAGCCTTTAAAGATGGTTTGCGATTACTACGAAAAAAACGAGGTAATTGTTCCGTCGGGCTGGTTCCAAATCATCTCACCTCTTTTTCGGAAGAAACGCCGTGGTTTGGCGATAGTGTACGGTTCCCGTGGTCTACCTTTATGGAAGGTACCGGGTACGTACACGAACGCTCGATAACGGCACGTAATACCGTAACGGGGGAAGATTTTGGCAAAGCCGAAGCAACACTCCGGTGGAAATTCAAACAAAGCGCGCTCTGGGATGTCTGGGGTGGCACGTTTGGGCCATACGTCATGTATGGTGGCGTTGAATCAGTAAACAAAAATCGCTGGTGGGACAATGTGCAGACGTTAGGAGGTGGATTTGAGTACTGCTCAAAAAAGCCTTCATTTGTCGACTGGGGTAATGTGTGTGGAGTATTCGGTGCTGAACAAAACTGGTATACCGCACCGGTACCTGACCGGATCGACGATGGTGACGAGAAAGTATTCTTCCGGATTCGGGTGAACATGGGCGGCGAGTGGTAACACGACACCGAATACACAACACATATTGCACACCTATTCTTAGGCGTGCAATATAACCAATGGAGGTACGTCATGTACACATTTTGGTGGCAAGTGAAAGATTGGATCTATGAAGGTCAGTGGCACATCTTTGTGCTGTACTTTTTGTTTGTATGGACTATTATGCTTCCGCGAACAATCTTCGGACGAATATTTTACGCACTCCATGCGCGTAAGACGATACAAAACTACCCTGAAAAGAAGTTTCGTGTATCAGCACTCGTAACGGAATACAAAGAAGACTCGGTTGATTTTGAACGATGTCTTTCGACGCTCCGCGACGCACTCGAGTATGGCACGACGGCATGGGAGATTATCGTACTCCTCGACGGGATACCCGAAGGATCACCACAACCGACAAATGTTGCACTTGCACAAAGGTACGCAACACGCATCGTCATGTCCTGCGCACGTAACAAACGGCGTAACCTACGACGATTGGTACACATGGCGCAGGGAGACATTCTCCTCTTGGTTGATTCGGACACGACATTCGAACGCCATACGGTATACGACCTGTGTAAACCATTTTCTGATCCCAACATGGGTGGCACCACAACGGCACAACGTATCTACAATCCTCACACCTTCATGCAACGCATGAGTGACTGGATGGAAAATGCGCGACTGCAGTCTTCGATGGCAACCACAAGTCTCTTTGAGCAGGTTGCCTGTCTCCCAGGACGAGCGATTGCGATGCGTAAGTCGATTGTTGAAAATCATATGACCGAACTCGTGCGAGAAACCTTTGGGTTCTTTCGCACAAAACGGCCATGTATATCGGGGGATGATCGTTTTCTCACAAACATCATACTGCGTAAGGGGTACAAAACAATACTCGTACCTACCGCACGTGTGACCACACTCGCACCAGAAGGGTTTATCAAAACCTCCGTCATGTGGACGCGCTGGGGACGATCAAGTCAACGGTATACCCTACAATCACTCTGGCTCTTTCGGTACCCTATTGCTGCCTGTGTGTATTGGTCAGACATCATTCTCGCACCAACCACGGTACTCATCGTATTTGTCCACTGGCCATACTCAGTACTCTACGGATCATTACAACAGACGTTTTGGGAAATGCTCGCGTATGCCATAGGTGGTTCACTGCTCTCCATGTCGATTCGGCAAACGTTCCACCTCATCATGCACCCGCGTGACTGGTGGTACTTGCCCGGCTTTGTATTGGTTGCAACCTACCTGCAGGTAGTGCGTACGTATGCCCTCTTCACTCTGTTTAAGGTGAACGTGTGGGGTACTCGAAAAGGTGCAGACGTGCGACTGGAAGATCATCACGCCCACTACGATAGTGGTCATGTTCCTATGCGCACTCCAAGCACCGCAGAGGTATTGACAGACCAATGATATCTTGGTATACAGGATATAGATTGAACTACTTTTTGGAGACACCATGAATAGCAACACCGTAACGGATAAAGGGGGAGGTATGAGATTTCTTGCTCGTATACACCACTTCGCACTTTTAGGACAATACTTTGGATGCGATAAAGGCATCTCAGTTGTTCTCAAGAACGGTGATGAGGTTGACCTCGTTCACCAACCACGTGTCGGCGAACATACCTGGGAAACCGTAAATGGTCCCATTGATTCTAACGACATCGAAGCAGTGATTGACGGATCCGAACACGGATACCATTAATCATCTTCACCAACACAAAAGGCTTCCTCGGAAGCCTTTTTTATTACTGTTAGGAGTGGTGCAAGATTTTTTTGATTGACACGGGTATGTGGATCATCCATGCGAATCAGTGTACCATGCACTCCACCCGACGCCACGAAAAAATACACAGCCGCCTACAATAACCCCCATACCACATCATTTGGTACGTTGCATCCCTTGCCTTGCCGAACACGGTGGACACTGCCTCTACATTGCCCATGGGTGGTGTGTCTGGCGAGGGTTCACAGGTGTAAGACTTTCTTCATATGTACGGCTACTTGGGTGTAACTAGTTAATAATTTACCATACAAGTCATGAAAAGTAAGCAAATAATGGGTATTTTGCTCATCGCAACAGCCCTGTTAGCAGCACAGCCAACCTTTGCTAAGGGTGGTGTTAGTGGAGGGGGCAATACCACGCAACCTACCCTACCCACCCCAACGACGACCGTAGGCCCTTGCAATCTTAACAATGCGGATAATAACATCATTGTCGAAACGGCACTTGGTTACGAAATGGATGTAGAATTGGTGAATCAAAACCTACCCGGTGGTGCAGTGGTACACGTTGTACGCAACACCACAACCGACCTCCTCTACATATCAAACGTATGTCTCGATGAGGGATGGGCAATCAGCAAATACAAGATGGCCGGCGCATGGGGCAAGGATCAGGGTATTGATATTACCGTATCGTACAATGGTCTCGATGCAGTACGCTACCGCATACTTGGACAAGGTATCCGATTCGACAGGTTCTAATCAAAAACCTTTCAAAAAAATACCACTCAGTCATTGAGTGGTATTTTTTTGTGCCTGCTGGTTGCATGAAAGTATGTACAACCTTGTTTAAGGGCGCAAAGACTGCAAGAGACTCACTCGATTCCCTTCAGTATCAGTAAATGACCCATATAAACCAATGCCTATTAAGTATATCAAAGCTGCCGAACCTGGTATCAGCGCATACCTCCGTTTCTCCTACTCGGAGTGGTGAACCACACCTCTTTAATAGGTTACAAACACTTTTCGCTGCGTTGCATCAATCCTCGCCTGCATACCCTGCGGCACCGGTATCTGCGGATTGGTGTGACCAAAGTCCATATTGAGTACAATAGGGGCGGTAGCATTGTACTCTCGCACGATTGCTACAGTAGTCTGACGCTGCTCCTCACGGTAGACACTCTTTTCTTTTGCGGTCATATTCTTCTTAAAGTTACAGGCCTGAGGACGGCCAACCATGATACCCTGCACGCGCGCAAGTATGCCTCGCTCGCCAAGTGCTCGGTATACGCGTCGCACGTACTCATGCGAGGGGATCTCTTCCGAAGTTTCGGTCATAAGGATGATGTTATCAAAGGACTCCACTGAGGGCATAGCGACCCCATGCCGCAGTATCTCGTCGAGCGATTCAAGACATCCACCCCAGGTGATACCTTCCGCAATACCTACACCGTCCCACTGCCATCCCTCATTAGGTTCGTAGGTACGTATTTGCTCAAGGGTAGTTGGGTCATTCCAGTCAAGTCCGACATCATTGTACGTGTCGCTCGCTCTGAGCTCGTACTCGCCGCTTTCAAACAACGCTTTGTTAAGGAAATCTATAGTGAAGGGATCCATACGACCATTCATCGCAAACTGGGTGAATAGGCACCCGCCATAGTATGAGGGAATGCCCTGAAGCCAGAGGAAATTCTCGAAGTGTGTGTTGTCACTGAATCCAAAGAATGGCTTTGGATTATTTTTAAATGGTTCTGTCGGAAGATGTTTGATGTACGTTATTTGATCATTCCCTCCCAAAGTCGCAATAACCGCTTTGATATCATCACGTGCAAACGCCGCGATGAGGTCGGCTGTCCGCTCCTCTCTTGAAGCCCCGATCTTTTTGGTCGTCGGGAATTCCACCGGCTCAAGACCAAATACGGTACGGATACGTTCGAGACCAAGCTCGTACACATGGGGCCACTTTCCCGGCGCTGCAAACGAAGGCGAGAGTATCGCCACCATATCTCCTCTTGATAGTTTTTTGAGCTGTTGCATAGGTAGAGTATAACAAACTGAAGCTCTTGGGTCTCGGAAAAAACCAACATCACCCGTCGGAATCAATCCTACTCTTCTGCTGGCGTCTTTGGGCCAGAACGGTGCTCAGTCAAGATGTGAAGGAGTATGTGAAGTTTCTTCTTAAAGAAGGAACTTTGGAAGAGAAACGAGAAATTATCTCATGTTTCAATTCACAAATTTTGCTGAAAAACAAAACTCTATCTTTACAGAAATAAACCCACGACACAGAGAACGTACTAAATGTGCAGGGAGAGAGAGATTTGCTCCATGCGAAGCTTGCATGGAAATGCACGCCACGCACGCCGTCTGTATTGTAGGCATGGTATTGGGTATTGGGACAGTGAACCGCCGCCCAATACCCAAAACAACTTCTATATAAAAAGAAAGAGCCTCCGCCAAAAAATCGCGGAGGCTCAAGTATTCAAGAGTTGAAATGGTCTGGGAGACT
>JAKFXP010000083.1 GCA_021731325.1 Parcubacteria group bacterium | reverse complement strand
AAAAAAGCTACGTGCGCTTGCAAAGTACACCCGCTCACTCACGCAATTGGCGGCCGATAACAAGCTTGATCCCGTCATTGGACGTGATACGGAGATTACGCGGGTGATACAGATTATCTCTCGTCGTACAAAAAATAACCCGATCCTCATTGGTGAGGCGGGAGTAGGTAAAACAGCAATTGCTGAAGGGCTCGCGGTGCGTATGGCAGCGGGGGACGTGCCCGAGTCACTGCGTGGCAAAGAGTTGGTATCGCTTGATCTCGGACTCCTTATTGCCGGTACCAAATATCGGGGCGAATTTGAAGAGCGATTAAAGAGCGTGATGAAGGAAATTGAAAAGTCTTCCGGTAACATCATCCTCTTTATTGATGAGATACACACGATTGTGGGTGCCGGGGCAGCGGAAGGTGCCATGGATGCAAGTAATATGCTCAAGCCGGCACTTGCACGGGGCGAATTACGGGTAATTGGCGCTACTACCACCAAAGAGTACCAAAAACATATCGAACGTGATCCAGCACTTACTCGTCGTTTTCAGCCGATTTACGTAAACGAGCCATCTGTGGAGGATGCAGTTGCTATTCTGCGTGGTCTTCGCGAACGGTACGAGGTGTACCATGGTGTGCGTATCACTGACGATGCTATTATTGCAGCCGTCAATCTTTCCTCACGATATCTAACCGAACGTTTTTTGCCGGACAAAGCCATCGACTTGGTGGATGAGGCTGCGTCTGCATTACGTATTTCACTTGAAAACAAGCCCCCAGAGCTTGAAGTGACACACCGCAAGGTCATACGTCTCGAAATTGAACGAGAGGCACACAAAAAAGACGCTGCAGAGACAAGTAATACCGCAACCTCTCGCAAGGCGAAAGAGCGACTCAAAGAAATTGAGCGAGAGATTACCGAATTGAAAGAAAAAACGCGAGAAGTAGAGATGAAATGGACGAATGAACGGGACACCCTCAACGAAATCAAACGCATTAAACGTGAACTTGAGCAAAAGCGGGTTGAAGCAGAAAGTGCAGAAGCGAGTGCGGATCTCACCAAGGCTGCAGAGATTCGGTATGGCATCATACCCGCACTTGAGACCGAGCTTGAACAAAATATCAAGCGTATAAAAAAATTACAAAAAACGCGCCGCATCCTCAAAGAGGAGATTACTGAGGCTGAGATAGCTGACGTAGTATCACGATGGACGGGAGTGCCGGTGGTGCGTATGCTCGAAGAAGAAGCGGCCAAACTTGCCCGTATGGAGGAGGTGTTGATGAAGCGGGTGCGTGGACAAGATGAGGCAGTGAAAAAGATAGCTGATGCGGTGCGTCGGTCACGTACCGGTATTGCAGACCCTAATCGTCCCATTGGTTCGTTCCTTCTTCTTGGACCTACCGGAGTGGGTAAGACCGAGCTTTCCAAAGCACTTGCTGAGTTTATGTTTGACGATGAAAAGGCGCTCGTGCGTGTCGATATGAGTGAATACATGGAACGACATTCGGTATCCAAGATTATTGGTGCACCGGCCGGGTATGTGGGGTACGAAGAGGGAGGGAATTTGACCGAGACCATTCGTCATCGACCGTACTCAGTGCTTTTGTTTGACGAGGTGGAGAAGGCGCACCCCGAAGTCTTTAACATTTTGCTCCAGGTGTTGGACAATGGTCATTTGACTGATGCGAAGGGTAGGGTGGTTAATTTTAAGAACGCAGTCATTATCCTGACCTCAAATATTGGTTCCGAGCACATTGACCGCATGAGTCGTATTGGATTTAGTGCGGACACGAGCGCACATGCTGACTATGAGGTTGCAAAGAGTAAGGTCATGGACTCACTCAAAGATTTTTTCCGACCGGAATTTCTCAATCGACTTGATGAGATATTATTGTTCAACATCTTGAAGCCGGAGGTGATTCACGAAATCGCGCGTATGCAGCTCGACATTATCGTCCAACGTCTTGCCAAAAAGGACATCGCCCTTACCGTCAATCCTGCCGCAATCGAATACTTGGGTAAAGAAGGATATGATCCACACTACGGTGCACGACCGATGAAGCGTATTATCCAGAACAAAATTCTCACTCCGGTTGCATCACTCATGGTTACTAATGGAGTAATGGAAGGTGGCTCCATCATCGTTGACATCAAAAATGGTGAATTCACTTTTGATGTCAAAAAAGGGCGCGGCAAGGCAAAGGTGAGCACTGTGCGTCCGTATCAGACGGTAGAGACGGCATAACGTAATGCACACCTTCATGTCTGAAGGGTATAAAACAGTAGTAGCCATACCGTGTAGTGTGGCCAGTGTTGTGATAACCGCGTATCTGTGGCAGTACCCGAATATCGTGTTTATACTGCTCGCCTTCTTGGCGGGCATCATGTTGTATATCGAGCAGACTGTCGTTGCCCGCAAGATATATCTACTTGGATGTGTGATTGGCCCTGTGGCCGAGATGGTATGTCTCAATACGGGTGTCTGGAGCTATGCGCAACCGGTCGTTTTCGGTATGTTTCCACTCTGGTTGCCCCTCCTGTGGGGAAATGCGAGCTTACTCATATACCGATTGAGTCGGTGGATTGGAGAAGAAGAGGGGTAGTGACACGATACGCACAGTGTTAGAATGGGTGTATGAGTCAAGAACAGATATCGTCATTGCAAGTACCTGAAATAGCCCCCGTACCACCGTGGGTGATAGAAGAGGTGAGTGAGCTCTATAGTGGGCTTGCACAGCGGTACCTTACTGAGGACAGTGTGCTCCGCGGGCAGATTATGGAGTATTACGCCGACCACGATCGGCTTACGCAAGAGTTATCTACGGTCTTTCAAGGTTGTTCCGAAGAGGAAATAACAAACCAGATTAGAGAAGTGGAACAGATGTTTCAAGATAAAACACGGTTCATTGAGCATTATCAGAAGCTTTTTGAGCGCACCAGTGCAATACAGAGAAGAAAACACAGGGGGGACGTGAGCCGTATGGCGACCGACGAAGAGTACGAAGCAGGCACCTATCGCGAGGGATTGGAAATCCAAATGCAGGATGCGGTTTTTACCTTGTTTGGTAAGGGGTACCGGAGCTTTGAGTCGGGATTTTCAGAAAAACAGGATAGTCGAGACCAATATATCGGTTTTTATACCAGACACCTTACTTTGCCAGAGGGCTTTGTTGAAGATTTTAAAAAAAGAGGATTTGAGATAACGGTGGTGACTGATACCGATAGAACGGTGTTGAACATACACCCTCTTTCTACTGAGGCAATTTTGTTGGAAGAGTGGAAAGAAGTGTGGGATGAGGTAGCAGATCGTTTACCTGACGCGTCACTAGAGCAGGTGGACGGTGCAAAGACGTATACTATGCAGCAGGAGTTTCGAAAGAGTCAGGATGCGCTCAAGGCTCAGGAATAAGAAAAGCCCCGCAAAAAGCGGGACGTTTCTTATGTGGTGCGCAGAAGGTGGCGGCGGTTAGAAAATTTTATGTATAAAAAACTCCAGCTACTGAAGACCGTTTCGGTCTGCGTTAGCTGGAGTTTGATTAACATCACGAGAGCTGCTTACAAGAAATCGGTTTGTAGGAGTGAAAGTCCCTCATTCGCGAAAAGAAACGTTTACCATTCTCGTCTTTTGGGAAGAATGCTTCAAGCGCTTCTCTGATTCGCTTGATACCTTTGAGAGGTACGCCAATAGTGTGAATATCAACCTCTTCTCTCACGACGACGCCGTTTTTTGACTCGGTTAAGCGTTGGATACTTTGTATAATAACATTCCGTGGTTCTCCCATTCTCCAGTATTTTCTGTTCATTCTCTGAACAATTAATAGGATTAACAGACGAGCCTCTTCATCGTTAGGAGCAGAGAATGTCCAATTTCCATACCTATCTTCGTCCCACCACCAAGTCTTTTGTTTTGCTAAATGAACATCGTAATACATAACTCACCTCGTATATTTTTGTGAAAAGAAAGAACATATTTCTGTGTGATTTTGACATAAAATTAATACTAACGCAAGTATCGGATTCCATTCTATACTTAGTTACACAAAAAGAGCGTGTATAAGTAGACTCTTTTCGGTTGATGTGTTGGGAGGGGATTCTTTTCCTACGAGAACGGTACATGTTGACGGTCGGGATTCGACCCACGCGTCACTAAACGTATTGCTCCAAGCATTCGCAATCCGCTAAGTGCGCTCGGGCTCGGCTCGGCCTCGCCTCTTTCGCTTCGCTTCAGAGTCGGCTTCGCGGCCTCCGCCCGTTCAAATCCCTCCCGGCTGCACAACGCAACAAAACCAGAGTATTCACTCTGGTTTTGGCGTTTGTGCGCCGGGAGGGATTTGAACCCCCGTAGGCCGAAGCCGTTTGGTTTACAGCCAAATGCAATTGACCACTCTGCCACCGACGCATTCCGTGCAATATTAACACTAATTTGCTTTGGTTGTAAACCCAAGTGGTGTATTGTACAGGTATAGTATGAGTACGTCACTATATCGTTTGGTTGGAGCACTCCTCCTTACCCTCGTGGCGGGCGTCGCAATCCCCGCGTACGCTGCCGATAGCCTCGTTCAGTGTGGGAATGATGTCGCCGTATCTTATGGTACCGACTGTCCTTCTGGTGATTGTATTTGCTACACCGGCGAGTGTACGGTCTGTGACTCACAGATTATGATGATGTCGATACTCAACTTCCTCATCACCTTCGCGGTCATCGTTGCAGCCCTCCTCTTTGTCAATGCAGGCGTACTCTATGTCATGTCACCCAGTAATCCAGGTAACGTATCACGCGCCCATAAGATATTTACTAACACCCTGATAGGACTCATTATCATTCTGGTCGCCTATCTCCTTATTGATACGGTTATGAAGTCACTCTATGCAAACCCTAAAGCGACCGAATGGGGTCCATGGAATGAGTTTTTGTGCAAGGGGGATGATGGGACGCGGACGTACTGTGTGGATAAGCTCACTGCAGCCGATTTGGGGGAAGCACCGACGGCAAGTCCACCACCACCGAGTACTGGCTCTAGTGGTCCAGCAGACTGCAGTAATCCACAATCCCTCAAGGAAAGATTCGGAACAGCGGGTCCAGTTAACGCGCCAGGTCTCCAGGATCTCATGAATTGTTATCTCGCAGATCCAAAGGTGAGTGCCCTCAAGGATTCGCAGCCACTGTATACGTTTGACAACAGCCATCCTCTTTGTAACTACACCAACGGTACACCACTCTGTTCTCCGTGTAGCCATTCGGTCAACTCCTGCCATTATGGACGTGGTACAGGAAAAGGTGCTATGGCATTTGATATTAACGCTAAAGGTGGTAATGAATCGGCGTTAGCAAAAGCATTACAAGCGAGGCGCGCGGTGTGTGGGGGAAGGATAGGATTTGAGGGCAATCATACGCACGTGAGTATGTCGGCTTGTCCATAATAAACATAGACATACATTATGATGAAAAGCATACTCGGCATCCTTATCGTCACCATGGTGCTGCTTGCTGGATATATGTATGTAATACAATCCACACCTGCCAAAGATGAGGCTGATGCAGCCGCCCCATTTCCAGGAGTACCCATCCTTGATCGAACGGGCATTACTGAGCCTGAACAACCTACTCTTGCACCTGAACCTACTCCTACTATTTTGGATTCTTCCCCCTCATTTCTTTCGTGGCAAAAAGATGCATTGAAGGAGATGTTGACGGATATACAACCAGTACCAAACGATGAGGGGGTAAACATGTACCAACTGCTTGAGACAGCAGAGTATTCGATACAGGTTACGGTAACGGAAGAATCGGTCTATGGTATTGACATATACCTCAAGAGTCCTACACCACTCTACACCGCGCGAGAGCATGCAGAACAGGCTTTTGTTGCGCTTTTCAAAGGTGAACGGGATGATTTATGTGGATTTCCTATCGTAGTACAACCACCAAAAGGTCACCCGCTAGCAGAGATTGGTACGGTGGGACTTGAACAATGTGGTGCAGATAAAATTCCTGTGGGGCAGTAGCTCGTCAGAACGCTCAGAATGTTGTATTGACAGGGGTCTTCTCTCAGGTATAATCAACCCACTATGTCGCAAGATAATATCGTCAAACTACGAAGTACCGAGTCGGCGCACGTCCGCTTTGATAACCGCAACCGGAAGCGCGTTCCTAAGAAGCTCGAACTCAACAAATACGACCCCGTACTTCGCAAAGTGGTGAAATACAAGGAAGTAAAGAAGTAGAAACAAAATCGGCACTTGCCGATTTTGCTTTTTTAGGTGACAATGTGTCCTACGGGCCCATAGTTTAGTGGTAAAACAGAGGTCTCCAAATCCTCCGTCCTCCGTTCGAGTCGGAGTGGGCCCGCCTTCGTACATGCATCCATTACTTGAAACGCTCGAAGATAAGACACTCACGGTTACCGAGTATCTCGATCTCGTAAACGAGCTTATGGGGCCTCTCAAGGTCTTTGTGGAGGGCGAGATCACCGATCTCAAGATTCTTCCCCAATGGACGTTTTTTTCACTCAAAGACGCAGAGAGTGGGGCGCTCTTACGATGTGGCCTCCATTCGGGTGTATATCACCGAATCGGGGTGCGTGTTGAGGAGGGGATGACTGTGAAGGTGGAAGGGTACGGCAAGATATCTCCCAAGACCGGCAACTTTGGCTTCTGGGTCTCCAAGATAGAGCCGGTAGGAGAAGGAGCACTGAAGCGTAGTTACGAGCTCTTGGTACAGAAGCTGAAGCAGGAGGGACTCCTTGACCGCAAGCGCCCCCTCCCGCAGTTTATTTCCCATATTGGAGTTATATCATCGCGCAATGGAGTGGTGATTCAAGATCTTCGCAATAATCTTACGCATTTGGGTATCAAGATTGATTTTCTACACTCGGGGGTTGAGGGTGCAGATTCGGCACACGATATTCTTAGAGCTATCGAGTTTTTTTCTCAGACTACCCACGCTCCGCAAGTATTGGTACTGATTCGGGGTGGTGGCTCCATGGAATCACTACAGGGATTTAATAACGAAGCAGTGTGCCGCGCCCTCTATGCTGCACCCATGCCCGTGTTGGTAGGTATTGGACACGATGTCGATGCACCCATCGCGACTATGATTGCTGATTGGAGTGCAAGTACGCCCACTGCCGTTGCACACGTGATCAATGCCTCGTGGGCGCCTATCACCGAGTCTGTTCCGCTACTTATGCGGATGTACCACGAACGGTTTGCGAGACGACTGCGCGCAATCGAACATCGAGGTGATCTGGTGGGACGCACGATGCGGCATGCAATTAGTCAGCTCATTGCGAGCTTCGGTCGGTATGAGCAGGTACTCGCGCGGGCACGACGACGCATTCCGTTGCGTTTTGAGACAGTACGGGTAGCAGGTGAGACGTCGATTGCACGGGCGTATGGGCGGATTCGAACACGCCTCCAGACCGTATGGCGTACGGTGGACGATTACGAACGTCTCATCAACGCCTCCGATCCTGAGCGGGTACTCGCGCGTGGGTATGGGCTGGTGTACCACGAGGGCACGTTGGTGCGCAGTGCAGCGCAGATTGGTGTAGGCAATACTATCGAAACCCGAATTTCCGATGGGTCTATACGGTCAGTTGTAGAACAATTATTGTAGTAATATAGTTTGTATGGCAGAAAAAGACACAATACAAGAACAATTAAAAAAGTTAGAGGAGATTGCGGCCTGGTTTGAAAAGAGTGATGAGTTTGATGTTGAAGAGGGTCTTAAAAAGGTCAAAGACGGTGCCGATTTGGTAAAAAAACTTAAAGGACGTATCAAAGAGGTCGAAAATGAGTTTCGTGAGATCGAAGCCGACCTCAAGAACGACGAGTAATAAAGTACACTGATAGAGGTTTAACCCCCATCATTAAACAAAGGAGCGAAGTGCATCCTCAGGTGAGGGGTACCAGACGATGTCTTTGTTTTGTTTGAGCCAGGCGAGTTGGCGTTTGGCGTATCGTCGCACTTCACGCACCAGGGTATCGCGTAGTGCTGTATGAGGTAGTTCGTCGCGTAGGTATTCTCCCACAATCCGATATTCAAGCCCCAGCTCATTGATGCGTTTCCAGGAGAGCCCAATCTCTTCTTTGATTTTTTTTGTTTCGGCCAGGAGTCCTTTTTTGAGGGCTTTGTCGATACGCAGGGCAATATGCTCTTCAAGCTCCATAAAGGGTGGATTGAGTCCGATCCAGGTCACTTCATACTGAGCAATACGGTCGCGGAGTGGGGGAACAGAACCGAGAATGGTTGCAATTTCGATGGCACGGATGAGGCGCCGAGGGTTTTGTTGTTCGATGGTTTCTGTCCGTATGGGGTCGAGGCTGCGAAGGTGCTCAAGGAGCACCTGTGCGGATTTTTTTTCAAGCTCGCGACGCAAGATTGGGTTGGGTTTGACGGCAGGGAAATCAACGCCGTACACTAACGCATCGATATACAGCCCAGTTCCGCCGGCAACAACCGGTATCGTGCCGGCGTTGTGTAGGTGTCGTATCGCACGTTCTGCGTGTTTGCGCCACGTTTCGACCGATATGGCTCGTCGGGGGGAGACAATATCGATACAATGGTGTGGCACACCCCGCATGGCGTACTTTGATACTTTTTCTGTGCCGATATCAAGCCCCCGATATACCTGGCGTGAGTCTGCAGAAATAACCCCACTTTTGAGTCGCTTTGCTATCTCTATAGCGAGTCCTGTTTTTCCACTTCCCGTAGGTCCAACGATGACGATGAGAGGATGCATACTTAGTTTCCAAAAAATCGTCTAGTTCCATTCTGGTGCTGGAGGAGGGACTTGAACCCTCACGCCTTGCGGCATTCGATTTTGAGTCGAACGTGTATACCATTCCACCACTCCAGCAATAACGCACAGTGTACCGCATTTTGTCTGGTTCGCAATGCGCGGTATACTCTAGTAGTTAGGGCTATTACTCAGGTGCCAAGCCCCGCGCCTTTTACCATATACGCTATACCATGTCGAGCGAAATGTTTCGCGATTCGATTTTTTGGGTTGAAATCGATCGCATCAAGCCAAACCCATATCAGCCACGCCGCGAGTTTGATCAAGGTAAGCTCCAGGAGCTTGGTGAGTCGATTCGTATGTACGGACTTTTGCAGCCGCTCACCGTGACGCGTAATGAAATACCTCGTGATGATGGAGGTCTGCAGGTAGAGTACGAATTGATTGCGGGTGAACGACGTCTCCGTGCCTCAAAACTGGTAGGACTTTCTCAGGTGCCGGTCATTATCCGTGTTGGAGAGGAGACCGATCAAATGAAGCTTGAATTGGCAATTATTGAGAACCTTCAGCGTGAAGATTTGAATCCCATTGATCGAGCAAAGGCATTTGAGAAATTGTACAAAGAATTTAAGTTTACTCACCAAGAAATTGGTCGAAAGGTTGGTAAGAGTCGCGAGTACGTGTCGAATACCCTCCGACTTCTCTTGCTTCCTGCCCACTTACTCACCCATCTTGCCGAGGGTAAGATTACCGAAGGTCATACTCGACCACTCCTCATGCTCAATGATCGACCAGAAGAGCAGACGGTACTTGCGCGGGAAATCCTTCTTAAGAAGTTGACGGTGCGTGAATCCGAGGCACTTGCTCGAAGGGTCGCGCAAGATAAGGTAAGTGCAAAACATAAAATTAATCCTGAGATCCTAGCCCTCGAACGAGCACTCACCGAACAGCTCGGCACCCGCGTCACGATTGAGCCTCGCGAAGTTGGGGGACGACTCGTGATCAGCTTTTTTTCGGCGGATGATTTGCATGCCCTGCTCGATAGTATGCGGGTGCAGAGCGAATCAGCGGGGATGAGCGAGGTGTTTAATGGTATTCCTGCTACACCCGTGATACCTCGCCCCGAAGAAGAGATTTCTCGGGCACAAGCCGAAGCCGAAGCGGCGGTTGCCGAAATACCACTCGATGAAGTACCAATCGAAGTACTGTTGGAGGAGGAGGAATCTCTCATCGACGATAGTACGCTCCATGATGCGGCAGAATTTGATATCCTCATGAGTCAGATTGAAGAACAGGTGATGCCGGTCGAAGAGGTGTCGACACCCGAAGTGGCTTCAGTACCGGCACCCGTGCAGGATGATGATCAAGATTTGTACTCAGTTCGAAACTTTACGGTATAGTTCGTTTTGTACACAAGGTATACACAAACGACCGTATTATCGGTCGTTTGTTGTTTCGGTGTCTCTAAATTGCTTGGAAAAATATTGTTGGATATGTTTGCGAGCGATGGTCGTTTTTACGTACTCTATCCATTTTTTGTTTGGATGTGCCGATTGTTTTGTTTCAATTTCCACAATATCACCGTTTTTGAGTAGGGTATTGAGTGCCACTAATTTTCCATTCACCTTTGCGCCGGAAGTATGGTCACCTATTTCAGAATGTATTGAATAGGCAAAGTCGAGAGGGCTCGATTCAGTAGGTAAGTCCACCACGTCGCCTTTTGGGGTAAATACAAAGATACGGTAAGAAAAAAAGTCATCCTGTATTTCCTGGATAAAGGCCTCATTGAGCGCATGGGTTTCTACGTTATGTGCATGAGCAAGATCATCAACCCATTTGGGCGGGCTGTGGGTAATGTCTTTTTTTGCGGGAGAGGTACGTAGGAGAGAGGGTATTAACTGCATGTACCAGAGACGGTTTTTCTTTTGCTCCCCTCGATTGCTGGGGTTACGCGCTTCTTTGTACGAAAGGTGTGATGCAACGCCGTACTGCGCTTCCTGATGAATCTTTTCGGTGCGGAGTTGTACTTCTACCGGCCCAGCTTCTTTGGTGACGACGGTGGTGTGAATCGACCGGTAGCCATTTGGTTTGGGGAATGCGATATAATCCTTAATCTTACCGGGAAGGGGGTGCCAGAGTGTGTGCACGACGCCAAGTGCACGGTAACAATCTTCGGTCGAATCAAGAATGATACGAATAGCGAGAATATCATATATTTTATCCGAATCACCTCCTTTTCGTTGGAGTTTTTTGTATAGAGAGTACAAACCCTTTACGCGTGATTCAATACGAAAACCTTGCACTTTGTACTGTGCCAGACCGGCGCGGAGTGCCTCCCGCACGTTGATCAATTGAGGTTCCCGTTGACGGACGTTTTCCTCCATAATTTCGGTGATATGTGCATATTCTTCAGGATAGACGTACTTAAAAGAAAGATCCTCCAAATCTCGTTTAATTTCCCCCATACCCAGTCTATTGGCAAGCGGTGCGTAAATAGACAATGTCTCTGCTGCAATACGGG
>JAKFXP010000069.1 GCA_021731325.1 Parcubacteria group bacterium | reverse complement strand
GAGTGGTTGACGTGCGTATGCGGTACACAATATCAGTAGATTCGCTCACAACCGGCCCGGAACTGTATGCCACCTCACTCGCCGCACTGGTCAGTGCCGCATAGGTATCGTTAAGCAAAAAACGTGCTGACCCACTCGAAAGCGTATTGTCTCCCGTATGATACCCGTAACAACTCACCGCACCGCCACTACAGCCGGTACCCCACGGCGAGGGAGATAGGTTGGTACCGGCAATATCCTGAATCGTAGCGCCGATACCCGCGGTCAAATCTTGACGTTCATACGCAAGCACCTGATACCCCGACGCTGCATTAGTACTCACCGTCATGCGTTGCGCTGCGTTTTTATCAAACCCAAAAACGAGCGATCCAAACGGCACACTGGTCGGAGTGGTGGTTACATCGGTAGTAATTCCTTCGGTACTCGAACCGCTTTCAATACCGGTAATCGAAAATGTAAGCGACCCACTCTGCGCTACGACAGAGGGGTATGACCCGGGTAACGTTGAGGTAGCGACCGGTAAATCTGCACCCAGGTCATAGAGTCGGAAGAAATACGTTTGCCCCACGGCTGCATCGCGTTGCATCAGCGTAAATTCATGCTCTTTCGTCGCGAGCGCCTCAAACATCACGCCACTTTGTCCGCTACGGTACAGCACCCCACTTCGCGAAAATGCAATATATCCCACCTGCTCTCCGGTATGGGTACGATTACCACCATCCGCTTCATCCATGGCAAACTGTGCACTATCTGCATCCTCATTGTCATACCGTACCCAGCTCCCTTCGGCGCCATTTCTTGTCTGTTTACTTGCCACGATACCCGGCCCACTCATAAAGTACTCACTCGTCCAGGTATAGTCGTACCAGGGTGTGTCCGTCCAACCGGTAATCGTCGTAGGCGTCGTACTCGCAATAATATCAATACCATTGTTACCAAACGAACCTTTTTCAATCGCAATCCAACCAATCGTTTCGGCACTTCCGGGTGCGGTAGTAACACCGTCAGGTACTTCGATTGCACAGGCAAAATTATTCGTCGTAATAGAAGACTGTGATGCGGTTAAGAAATCGGGGGTACCGGTATTGGTATTCGTCTGTAATGAGGAAACTACCACGGGGGTGTTGGTAAACGTCTGCGTAAAGGTACAGGCGTCATCCGATGCGCCACCCACCACGTTGCCATAATAGTGCGCAGTGTGCCTCGTCCCGACATCCACCCGTCGCCCATCCGGTAATTGATACGCCCCTCGTTCCATCACGATATACGCCACCAGTTCATTCCCGTGGGTATCCGGCTCGTCATCAGGTTCTTGTATCCGTACCGTAAAGCTACTCGTTGACGTTGCGGTAATAATAGCCGCCGCAGGACGATTGCCCGACCCACCTCCCGAGTCTCCCGAAATCGCTTCTACAATATATATAGGGTCATCATAGGTGTGAGCCAGATTCACCACCGTCCCACCACTATTGGTCGTTGTAGTACCGAATTCTCCCACAACATCCGGTGCGTACGAATATTCATTATGCGTACCGCATCCTGCTCCTACCCCTCCGACACAACTATCCCCGGTCGAAAGTACCTTGGCGGTGATGGTGGCGCTTTCGGTACCCGCTCCGTCAAAATAACACCACCTTGATCCGGTCGTACAGTTATCGTAATCGACCACATCATTCACCACACTAAAGTCAGAGAACTCGGAGTACTGTACCTTGAACTTTACATTGTTGCCGGTCTTCCCTGCCACCTCTTCTATATTTACTCGAAGCTTAAGCGCCTCGTATGGCCCAACTCCGGTTGGGGCGGTATTGGTTGCAGCAAGAGGACTTGTAGGCGTCAGTGATGTTTCGTCGGTATACCACCGCCAATCACCCTGCTCCACCTCAAAACCAGAGGTCGTGAGCGTCGGATAATACGTATATAGTGCAAATTCAGTACCGGTATCTTCAACCATTCTAAAGCAATAGGACGTTTTATCGGCCACATTGTTTGCCTCGAGTATCCAGTCGTATTCGACATTTTCATTGATAAATACTTTGTAGGGATTGAGTGCAGTAGCATTCGCCTCCTCATACGTCCCCGCCCGATCCGCTACCGAAAGATTGAGGTCTCCTCCCGTGGGTGGGTTCGTAGAAAGAATTTCTCCATCAAACGGAGTCCCGTTATACCCTCGCCACAGTGCGGTCGTACTTGCGCTATCCCCCGTATCAAGCCACGTCGTGATTGCGGTACAGGCACTCGTACGTACCCCGTATTGCAACTTGAACTGCTTCGTCTCACGCGAGATATTTGCACCATGGGGTACCAGGGACATGCGGATACGAATTACATCACCCGTCGTTGGTGGTTCATCAAGCGCAGTGATTGCGGTATTTTCTCCCAGAATTGCACCTCCTGGTGGCCATTCATCAACAGGATCAAGTGCATTATTATTATCGTAAAATCGATAGTAATTTTGTTCGAAAGTGAGGACTGCGGTGGGCCATTCGACAATCTCGGTGCGGTAGTCACGCGAGCTTCCGGTGTCAGAGATCCATAACTCATAGTGGGTTGTCGAAGCGATGGTAGCCCCCATGATAGGTCGCGGGAACGAGGTGGTATTACCGGCGCCCCACATGTTCATAAATATTGAACTCTCAGACAACGAATCGAGGGTGGTGCCAATCGAAATCGAAAACGTAGAAGGTTCAGCGCCTCCAGCACCTATATTAGCCCCACTTCGAGTCACAATCATCGGATTACCCGTTGTTTGAGTGTTTTCAATCACCCACGCGACGGAGACATGTGTAGCAGGAGAAGCAGCGGTTGAAATAATCGAATATGATACTACCCCCGCCGACGAAAGCCATACCTGGTGCCCAAATTCATCAACCTGGTTTACTCCAACACGCTTTTGCGCATGGATAAATGCTCGTCCCACGTCATTCACGGTCGTAATATTTTCTGTCTCAATGGCGCCCGCAACCGCATGCACGTGCTGGGAACGTTGCACCTTCCAATTTGGTCCGGTAAATTCAACCACCGCATAACTTACCGTGGCAGCAATATTGCCCGTAGCGCCACGCGTAACGCTCGCCGTATCAGCGCTTGCGTTCCACGCAGCGGTCGAAATACCCGTGTGGTAGTTGGTGGTATTTGTTGCAGTACTGCCTTGACCGGTGATAAACACGGCAATATCAGCATCATCCACTACTCCCGCAGCGACTGTGGTAGTTGCGGTGAGTGATGCATTGGCATACGTAAGTGCGCTCTGGCTTCGTACGGTAATCTCATTGTCACCTCCTACTGGTCCGATGTATTCCACAATCTCCCAATTAATTCGTGTGTTGCCCGTCGTGCCGGCACGAGTAAAGGTAATACCGCTCTCTATGTTGCTCGGATTTGAAATATACGCGGTGACATTGTCCGCATTTTGGTTACCACCACCGGCGTTTATACCTGCGCCGGTATGCATCGCATTGGTGATGCGAATAAATGCAGAGGTGGACGCGGCAGGTGCCGTATATTCCGCTCCTGCGGTTATCGAGATGGTTGTTTGCCCTGCTGCAATGGTACTCACCCCGCGCTGAATATAAAAATCTTGATTCGTTTTGATAGTTGCTTGTGGATATACCGTGTACGTGTCTATTTCTGCACTATTTGCAGTCACCCGAAAACAATAGGTACTTCCATAGGTCGCATTGTCGGTGGGTTCGACGGCATATTCCAGCTCCAGGAAATTGGTTGAGAGGAGTGTAAGCGCTGAGGTTGTGGCACTTGTGTCGTGCACTCCCGTGTTCGGTGTCTTAAACGTACTGTTTGAGTCGGTCACACCGCCGGTACCGACGGATATATTGGTGGTATCTCCCCCGTTGGTAAGATTGTTCGTATCGGAAAGTGCCCACGTGCCATCCGGTGTCTCAATAGGAGTCCAACTCCCTACCGCTGCACAACTCGTCACCCGTTCGGCATACTCAAGACCAAACTTGGTCGGCGTACTTGCCGTGGTACCCCCCTTACTTACCTCAACTCGTATACGCACAGGCTCATTGCGATTACGGTTGGTAATCGGCGTATCTTCGACGCCAGCGGTTGCACTCGTTGCACCCGACTCACTGCCATCATCATTTCTAAAGTGGTAGTGTGTTTGCGTAACCTGCAATTTTTCGACCGTCGTCGAACCCGTAATAGCAATCACGCTAGTAGGACTCACCGTACCGCTCGACACCGTTACTTCGGTGCCTGGATTGGTAATCTCGATATCAATAGTATCAAGTGCATTCGCACTCGCATCAACATCAAGTACCGGATACAGGCACATTGTTGAAGTAGTGGATATCCCCACCGAACCAGCGAATACTGCCGTACCGTTGGCCGCAGAAAAACTACTTGTCGCGCTCCCAAACGAAGATTCCCCACCCACATAACTTTCACTACTGCAGTCGTATGGTGCGGAGGTGTCGAGATCGTAGTACAAGCGCACATTTGAAAGATCGGTAAGTGCATTGATACTTCCGGTTTCTGCAATGGTGATGCCCGTGATAGTGCGGCTTGCAAGCTGCTCTTTGAGTACAAATGCCCCACCGATAGGTTGATCCACTCCCGGCGAAACGGCCAGTGCCGACTGGGTACCCAACGCGCTCACCAACACATCAGAGAACATGGTCATCTCAGGATATACGCTATACGCTTTGAGCGCCGTACCCGCATCGGTGAGTCTAAAACAGTACGTGGTTCCCGCTGTTGCACTGCCCGTAGCTTGTATGGAATACTCGAGTTCGACGTATTCACTTTCAGAAACCACCAATGACCCGGTCTGTGACGACGTTTCTTTTACCCCCGCATTTGGAGTCTTGAAGGTACTATTCTCATCCGTCACACCTCCTGTCGCCTCGGCGATGTTGGTAGTATCGTTGCCGTCGGTGAGATTGGTCGAGTTGAACATATCAAACGCTCCTCCCCCTGCCCCTACGTCTGTCCACGACGCCGCCGCACAAGTGCCATTTTTTTGCCCATACTCAAGACGATATTGGGTACCCGGTGAAGTGGTCGCTCCTTCGTTTGATACTTCGATACGTATCCGCTGGGGAGTGCTTGCCTGCATACCAACGTATTCAGTATCTTCAACTCCCCCGGTTGCACTTGTTGCACCTGATTCAGAGCCATCGTCATTGCGTATATGGTAGTGAACTTGGGTCAGTAGGTCATCTTGAAGGGTGGTACTTGCGGTTATGTTGATTGGATCTACCCCGCGCACAATATCCCCCGACGAGGCGAGCACATCAGTTGCACTCGTCGCTATCGTCACATCGATCGTTTGTCCGGAGAGCGCACTCGAAAGTACATCCATGACCGGATACAAACAAATAGACTGCGTCGTGGAGGCTTGTATCGACCCGGCAAATGACACCGTGCCGTTTGGTGCCGAAAATCCATCCGTGTCGGTCACCCCAAACTGGGTCTCCCCTCCCCCATAACTTTCGCTACTACAGTCGTAGGGCGCACTCGTGTCGTATTCATAATACACTTTGATATTATCCAAACTCGACGACGCATCAACCGTACCCACTTCGGTGAGTGTAACGTCGGTCACCGTATGTGCAGCCCCTGTTTCGAGATCTTGTATCACAAACGCGCCTCCCGTGTGCGTGTTGGCGCTCGGCACATCAATCGTTGTAATCTGACTTCCCGTTGAGGTCGCAAACAGATGTACCTTAAATTGTACCTCGCCATAGATCGAATACGACGATATCGGCACTCCCGCATCAGTTACGCGGAAACAATATTCTGTTTCGTCGATCGCCTCTGCTGTCGCAGCAATCGCATACTCAAGGTCTACAAAATTGGTGGGTAGCAGGGTGAGCGCGCCCACTTGATCCGAGGTATCTTTGACTCCACTATTTGTGGAAAGAAATGTGACATTTTCATCTGATACGCCTCCCGTAGTCGTACTAATGTTTGTTGTATTGTTTCCATCGGTTAGGTTGGAAGAATCATACATATCCCACGCACCGTCCGCGTCCCCTACCCGCGTCCACGACGACACCGCCGCACAAGTGCCATTTTTTTGCCCATACTCAAGGCGGAACGAATGCGGAATAGAGGTCGTTGCACTTTCGTTTGAAAGACCAACACGCAGGCGGATTGGCACCATTTCGCGTGCGCCGCTGTACGGGGTATCTTCGACACCCGCCGTCGCAGAGGTTGCATCGGTTTCGGTGTCGTCGTCGTTTCTAACGTGATAGTGCATCTGGTCAATCGACTGTGCACGCCAGACTGCATAGCGGTAGTTGTTGGCACCACTCGTGTTTGCTTCGGCAGCAGTCCCCACAGCAAAACTCGACGTACTAAATCCGGTCACCGCATTCTGTATCGGCGCAACGTTGATAAAGGGCGCCGAAGTTGAGCCGGTGAAATAGTCGGTACGCAACACGCCACGCGTTGCCCCGGTCTGCTTCACCCAGACATGATCCGGCTCGAACGGAGTAGTGATATTTTGATTTGCACCCGTACCGCTGTACGTACCCACCGCAAAATTAGTACCGGTTGCAAATGCAAAGTACCAGTACAGATTGGCAGCCGTATTTACGTTTGCAGCGGTACCGACGTCAAACCCGTCTGCATTGAGTGCTTGTACGTTGTTTGCTGCATCAGCCGTTGCAGCAAAAAAACTTGAGAGATCCCCAACATGTTCTGAGGTGCGCCACGTACCCGCAGTGGCGCCGTTTCGTTTAATACTGATGAGATCAGGTTGAAATGGAAGACGAAGAATATCTCGACCGTCAAGACCATTTCCATAGTACATACCCGTTACCAAATCTGCTGAACCACGGTTGGTATCCGGATTCCATGCATTCCCATACGCTACGTAGTAGTAGGTAACTCCACTACTATTCACCTGTGCCGAGGTGCCGAGCGTAAAACCATCCGGATTGAGTGAAGTGATACCGGCCACAAAGTTAGTGGCTGCGCTATCGAGGTTTGCGGTAGAATCTCCCGCCATCATACGCGTACGGAATGCACCGTTTTGGGTGGTTGAGGCTTTAACAATTACGAGGTCGGGTGCAAAACCAATATTGTCGATAGTGCGCGTGTGGCCCGTGCCGACGTACGAACCCGTCTTCATGGTAAAAGTTCCTGATGATGTTTTATCGACCGCTCCCCCAAATGCCGCGTAGTAGAGTGTGTTACCGCTGCCGTTTGCAGCGGATCCAGCACCCACCTGAAAGCCATCTGACTGCAACGCTTGTATCGAATCTACGGCATTAGCTGTTGCAGTAAACAAACTTGAGTTATCTCCGTTTGACTCGGTCACATTCATAACCCCTGCTACCGGCGTACCGGCATTGGCATTTTTTATAAACACAAAATCGGGTACAAATCCTACCCCGGTGATGTTGGTGTTATCTGTCACATTTCCGGTGTATGTGCCAACATCTACGAATCCAGCAACCTCCTTAAATGCAACATAATAGTACGGCACCGTTGCATTATTGGTTGCTCCTACGGTAAAGCCCGTTGCATTAATGGTGGTGAAAAACGTGCCGGTCGTGTCTTGTGTCGTTGCCGTAAAATATTGACCAGCATTTACTCCCATTGAGCTACTGCGCCAGTTTGCCGCAACGGCGCTTGCGCGCTTCGTCCACACGAGATCAGGTTGAAACCCTACCGAGGTAATCGCTTGTGTTGCACCTCCGGTACCCGAATAGGTACCCACACAAAACTCACCGGTCGCACTACAATCACTTCCCCCGTACGCAATCCAGGTATACGATACGTTTGAGGTATTTGCCGTACCAATGATACTAAATCCATCCTGCTCAATCGCGATAAGGCTGGCATCTGCCGTTGCCGCACCGAGATATGCTGTCGATGTTTGTGGCATCGCGCTCGTCTTAAAGACCGTAGCCGTCGTATTGCTGTCAGATTTAAGTATGATAAGGTCAGGCGTAAACCCGAGGCCTGATATTTTTTTGTTACCACCATTACCCACAAAGTATCCCGTTTGCATTTGGTATGCTGCAGGTGACGTAGTTGCGGCATTGGTATTCCATCCCGCATAGCGATACACTGCCGTATTGGTGTTTACTTCTGCACCTGCCCCAATAGAAAACCCGGTGGGCGTAAGTCCAGTGATTGCAAAACTAATCGGTGCCACGTTGATAAATGGCGCAGACGTACTTCCCGCTTGCGACATATACGTGGTACTCATGACTCCCCGCACCGTCGAGGTGCTTTTTACCCAGAGGTGATCCGGCTGAAACGACATGGTCTTGGTAGTGGTAGCCCCCGTACCCGTATAGGTGCCTACCTCAAAATTAGTACCCGTTGCAAATGCAAAATACCAATACAGGTTTGCGGCGACATTGGCGTTAGTCGAAGTACCAATTTCGAACCCGTCCGAGTTCAGTGCCTGGATGTTGTTTGCCGCTTCTGCCGTTGCAGCATAAAAGCTCGACACGTCTCCTGTATGTTCGGAGGTGCGCCATGCACCAGCCGTAGCACCACTACGCTTTGTTGCCACAAAATCCGGCTGGAATGGGAGACGTGTAATATCCTGGTTATCAATACCGTTCCCATAGTATGCTCCAATCGTAAAGTCAGATGCCCCCGTATTCGTATCAGGATTCCAGGCGTTACCGTAGGCAGTCCAGTGGTAGATGGTACCACTGCCGTTTACCTGCGTGGACGTACCTACCGCGAAACTAGTGGGGCTTAAGGTAGTAATACCACTCGCAAAGTTTGCCACTGCACTATCGAGATTGGCAGTAGAATCTCCCGCCATCATGCGGGTACGAAATACACCGTTTTGAGTGGTGCTTGCTTTGATAATCACAAGGTCTGGTGCAAAGGGTAAATTCCCAATCACCTGTGGCGCTCCCGTTCCCGTATACGTTCCCGAAATGGTACTAAAGGTACCTGCTGCCGAATGATCAGCAGCGCCTCCAAATGCAGCATAGTAGTGGGTATTCGTATTACCGTTTGCACTCGCACTAGTACCCACCTGAAACCCGTCGGACTGCAACAGCTGAATCGAGTTTACGACGTTGGCGGCGTCGGTAAACAAACTCGTATTGTCCCCGTACGATTCAGACACACTGTACACTCCCGCATCAGCAGTGTTTGCGTTTTTACCGAACACAAAATCGGGTACAAATCCGACTCCGGTAATATCTCGGTTATCTGTCGTATTACCGGTATAGGTACCTACATCAATCACCCCTGCCACCTCTTTGAACGCAACATAGTAGTACGTACTTGCTGCATTATTGGTTGCTCCTACCGTAAAGCCAGTTGCATCAAGAGTGGTGAAGAAGGCACCCGTACCGTTTTGTACTGCAGCAATAAACGATTGACCTACGTTTGACCCCATGGCGCTTGAACGCCAGTTGGGCGCCGTTGCACCGTTGCGCTTCGTTAACACCAGGTCGGGTTGAAATCCGACCGAAGTAACCGCTTGTGTCCCTGCGCCAGTACCGGTATACGCCCCCACACAAAACTGCCCCGTTGCACTACAGTCACTGCCCGTAAATGCAATCCAGGTGTAGCGCGCATTTGCGGTATTAGCATTGAGTCCTGACACGCGAAACCCATCATCAGTAAAGGTAATGAGACCAGTGGTATCATCTGCTGTTGCACCTGACAGAAACGCAGTATTTGCCTGCGGCATGGCAGTTGTTTTGAATATAGCACCAACACCCGACGCGTCATTAGCTTTCAGAATCACGAGTTCCGGCGAGAACCCTAATCCCGATATCTCTTGTGACGCACCGTCTCCAACAAAGTACCCGGTTTGCATCTGGTACGTTTCTGCCTCTACCGTACGAATGCCCAAGAAGAGTGAAATTTGTGGCCAGAATATAATCCCGAGTACCAGCACACTCATACCAATCGCCAAACGTCCTCCCCCCACGCGCGCAATGGGAGCACGTACGCGCGCAGGGAGCTTCGTATACCACCTACGCATGAGTACCCGTATGTGCCGTATGACCAAAAAAACACCCCGTAGTGTGACGAGCAATGCATCCTGCATTTTTTGTACGATGGGTCGGTGCATAGATTAGATACCGGTACCAGGGTCAGAGTCATCATCTTTACTAATCTTCACCATGGTTGAACTCGCATTCGACTGCACGGGCACATCAGGCACTTCATCTTTGGGAGTTGCGGGTACGAACGGATCGCGGTTTGCCTTGGTACCCAATTCCATCATGTCTCCCGACTCAAGGTCGTAGCCTATCGTTTCTACATCGCCATTGTCATGCGTACTATCAAACATAAGCACGAATCGAGGGTTTTCGTATTTGGTATTTTCATTTTTTTCAAGTGCACGGGTCGTGGCGGTCTTCTGATCGTACAGTACCACCTCCCATGAATCACCCTTTTCACGCTGCCAGGTAATCAACCCCTCATAGAGCTGGGGGAACATGTCATGCACTGCATTGTCGGTTAATTGCTTGATTTCAAAAGGGGCGCCGGTATTATTGACGTTAGTTTGCATCACCTCCCAGTTTGTTTCCACCCACTCTTGCCATACGACCAGGTCGCCCGCAATATCGGGATTACTACTGTTGTGGCGTCCGGTTGTAATCTGGCGAGTGGTATTAGTCTCAAGCTCATGTACCATAATCTGGATACGATCACTAATCGTCGACTGCCACACAATACGCTTGGTCACCTCATCAAAGACCGGGGCGAAATCATCGTAGCCGTTATTGGTAACACGCTGGACATCTACCCCATCAAAATAAAATATCTCCCGATCCCCTTCCCGATCTTTTTCGGCATACACACGGGGATCACCGGTTGTCTGACGCGTAGCCCCCGCCGCAACACAGTAGAACTCGCCGTCTGCAACTACCGTACAGTCACCTTCACCGAACACGTACTTGTTGGTAGGATTTTGAGACACGATGACCGGCGCTTCGGTAGGTGCCTCGTCTTCGGTTGAAGATGCTACCTCATCCGTAGTGGACGCGACTTCAGACGTATCTACATCAGACCCACTTGGAGCAGAGTCAGCACTAGAGGTACTGCTACTCGTGGTTGCAACAATCACCTCAGCACTACTCGTAGCGACTGGAGCTTCTGGTATGACCTCTGTACTCGTTGCAACAACATCCGATACAGAGGTCTCGGTTTGAGACATCTCTTCTACCACCGACTCACTCACGGGCACCTCTTCAACGAGGAGTTCTGGTTCACTGGTCTCCGGTACGGTACTCTCCGCCACCGCCTCGACCGTCGTTCCCCCTTGCTCCGGAGTAAGCTCCATAGCAAACGAAACATATACGGGTTGTGCGAGCATCA
>JAKFXP010000100.1 GCA_021731325.1 Parcubacteria group bacterium | reverse complement strand
CAAGGATACTCATCAAGGTCATAATGGCAGGAGTATCCGTGTGGAGCGCCTCGGGTACTTTGTACGCAATCCCAAGGAGATTCTTGGTGCCTGCGCGTTGCACCTCAACAAATCGGGTGCCTAATTGTTTGGGTTCTTTGGTGTAGGGTTGGGGTATGGGGTGCGGAGATCGTGTATGTACGCCAAAGTATCGGTGAATGCGGGTAAGTACTTCGTCGCATGAGGTATCGCCCACCACCGTCACGACGGCATTATTAGGCCAATAATAGGTATTGTAGAATTCTTTCAGGCGTTCAATTGAGACGTTTTCGATGTCAGAAAGCCAGCCAATCGTTGAGTGGTGGTATGGATGTGCCATGTACGCGGTCGCCCAGAGATGCTTGTCCAGAGACTCCATCGGATCATTCTCCCCCACCGTATATTCGCTTCGTACCGCAGGCATCTCTTCAGTGAGGTCTTTGCGGGTAATGATGGCGTGCCGCATACGATCAGCTTCAAGGCGGAGTGCAAAGTCAACGTGCTCTTTGGGCACTACTTCATAATAGTTGGTACGGTCAAGCCAGGTCGTTGCATTTACCAAGGCACCTTTCTCACCCAGCAACTCAAGCACCGAAAGCCCTCCTTTTTTTGGAAACTGCTTTGAACCTTTAAACATCAAGTGTTCGAGAATATGGGTCGCGCCCGTGTGTCCAATCGCTTCGTGCCGACTTCCCACCAAATAAGTCACCATGACTCCTACCACAGGCGCCGTATCATCGTGCCGATATAATACTCGGAGACCGTTCTTTTTGTGTAAATACTCCTCAATACCATGATACGTACCCACCCGCTCAAAAAGCGGGTGGGTGGTGCGTGCTTTATTTGTTGCGCGCTGTGCCATATGGCTCTATAGACTACAGGAGAATGTCTATCTTTGCACCTTCACGAAGTTTGTTTATGTACTCTTGTACAATAGTTGCACTTTTCTGCTGAAGAAGCTGCGCCCGGATCATCTCGGTAACTTCTTCAAGAGGGGGCACGTCCTGACCTTCAGGAGCGCCCGTCATAGCTTCTTCATACGTTTTCTTTATTTCTTCAGGGGTAACCGCTACTCCTTTGATAGCCGTTTCGCTATCAACCAACTGACGAATGAGGAGCTCGTTTCGCATATTCTCGCGCAAGTCTTCAATGGTGAGATTGTTGTCCTCTAATTGTTTCTGGAATTCAGCTTCACCCCCAAAGGCTTCGGTAAGCGAGGTAATCTCCTTTTGAATGTCTTCATCGGTGACGGTAAAGCCTTTTGCTTGTGCCGTTGATACGAGGAGCTTGAGATTCACCACTTCATCGAGCAGTTGCAATTCGAACGCAGCATCTTGTGACGGGTCTGCCGCTCCTTCCGGTACCGTACTTTTTACTTGAGCAACCTTTTTGTTGAGTTCGGCACGACTTATCTCGATACCGTTTACGCTCGCCACAATTGCCTTGGGATCAAGAGAGGCGCTTTTCATCCCTTCAGCACCCCGACTCGACATAAACTTTGATGCCAACGCGCCTACGATAGCAAGAAGCACCAAAACAATAATAACCGTGAGCATATTGCCCTTTTTCTTCTTTGGACTACTAACGGGAGTAGGGGTCGGTGTAGTTTTTTCTACACTTTGTTCTACCACTGATTCAGTTGTTTCATTCATAGAGAGTGTGCGTGTTAACGTAATACTTACAATCTGTACATAGTATCATGAACTATATGGGGTTCAAAATCCCATATAACTACTAGCCTTTTACGTGCGAATCATCGTCAATCGAGCTGCCCGGATCGACCGGTAGGAGATTTAACCGAACAGGTACCTTGTCTTGTGCACCGGTGATCCGTACGGTTTCGGGGGCTTCAAACGTTACTTTGAACGGAGTCGACGTTACCACTTGTGCACAATCTTCACCTGGCGCCACCGTATTAAAACGTAATTCAACCTCTTCCCCAGGCTTCGTAAAGAACGGCTCAACGACCAGCTTGTGACAAGGGGTTGGCATGTCAACCGTCCCCGCGACCGTATGAACACCCCCCCGATACTGATGTTTCGCGGTGATCAGACGACTCGAGTCATTCGGACTGGTTGAAGTGTTTTGCTCGTCATTCTTGAGCGCTTCTGGCGACGTTCCGCCTGGTGCAGACACCAGAGTATAGGTAAAAAGTGCAATGGCAATACACACTAATAAAATGACAAATGCAACCATTCTGGTATTTACGTGGTAGTCCATACTATTGAAGTGTTAGGCTACTATTAAAGTATACTCTTAGTCACGCTTGCGGTGCGCAATTTTTCGCTCCAAATATCGCTCAACAAACCACAATCCTACGGTGACAAATAAGGTAAGGAAGGTCGTAAACGTGGCAACGAGGTACAGACGAAAGCCCACCGCTACCCCAATCGCAGACGCAACCCACAGTACGGCCGCTGTCGTAAGTCCTTTGAGCTCGTGCTGAAAGATGATCAGCCCTCCTCCAATAAAACCAATACCTGTCACAATAGAGCTCGCGAGACGAAGGGGGTCAGCATTGAACATACCGAGTCCAATATACTGACGCGCCACCAGCTCACCAATCACCACAAAAAGGCACGAGCCAACCGAAACCAGTCCGAAGGTACGCATACCCGCTTCTTTACCCGCCAGCAATCGTTCAAAACCCAATACTGCACCGAGAAAAAGTGCAATAACGAGCTGTTGTAAGACGGCAGCTTCTTGAAAGGTAGGATCCATGCGAAAAAATACTAGTACCATTCTATCACTAAAACGGGTGTGGGCATAAGGCTTGCGTCTCCGCAAGTACGCGATCAATTGCTTTTGATTGCAGGCCGAGACCTTCTAGCTCCTGGGTATGTTCTCGAACTTGACGACAGAGTACCACCCCCTGCTCCATGAGACGTTTTTTATGTGCCACGGAGAGTGTCGTAATACAGGTAATGGGGTGAATGCGCGTCTCTTCAATTAATTCCCGGAGATTTCCTTTTTCGGGATAATCCCAACTAAGAAGAGTAAGTCCGGCACAGGCAGCATAGAGTTCTGCTTGTTCGGTAAATTTGGTGTTGGTCACAATCATGCGCGTAGTAAAATCATTTGCACTCTCCGCACGCGTACCCGCAGCGATATCCTCAAAGCGAGCCTGTACATAGAGCGCAACCTTGATATCGGACTTGAGGCCGCTGTTGTTGTGAAATTTTGCTTCTGCACCAATGCGCTCGTCATCTCGCACCGCAATAAGGTCGAGCTCATGTTCAACACATTTGCCTTTGACCATCACCCGCGTAGTCGTGAGGTACCCTTGCGCTCGGTAAATCTCAGCCAAATAGTCTTCAAAAGGATACCCTGAGGGACCGAGTTCGAGAAGAGCATGTTTTACCGAATAGCGCGCCGCCATAGGACGCTCGATACGTCGTAATTCAGAAAATGCACGGCGGTAGATATCCGCCGTGCGGTCACCTTCCTGAAGACCACTGGCAATCTGCGCAGTGATCGCGTCGGCGGTATCAGCATCAGCCCCGCTTCGAACCAGTGATTGGAACAGTTTTTCTGGTATAAAAAGCTCCCGTTCACCGTTTGCTTTTTTTACCAAAACGGACTGATTACTCCGCATACATTTTGAGTACTGCTGCTTGCTGCTCTCCTCCCATTTGTGAGCGGAGTTGGTCAAACGACACTACGACGAGTGCTACGACGAAGAGCGCGAGTAGTAACGCAAAACGGGTGTTGTGTTTTTTGTGCTCGTGATTCATATGTGCCCATCATAGCGTATTTTGAAGACTCTGCAAACCAAACTTATGCTATGATTCCCCCGCCGAGACACACTTCTCCGTCATAGAGTACGAGTGATTGGCCGGAGGGTACCTGCGCTTGGGGTACGTCTGGTTGCACCGCTAGTGAGGTGGCATCGACACGAGTCACCTGCACCGGAAAGAGTGTTTGGCGATACCTGAGACGTGCAAGATACTGGGTACGACCTTCCGTAAGGGGAGTACTCAGCGACACATCACGCAGCAAGATTTCCTCGGACGGGATGGTGGATGCCCGATACCCCCTGGGAGCAACCGTAATAGTATTTGCCTGCATATCTTTTGAAACCACGTACAGCGGGGTTGCTTCCGGAGTTTTTTGCTGCACCGTAAACCCGTGGCGCTGTCCTAACGTGTAATACGCTGCGCCCGCATGGGTTCCTATCACATCCCCCCGAGGAGTGCATACCGTACCTGGCTTGGGTGGTATGTAGTGACTTAAAAATTCTTGCATATCCACCTTACCCAAAAAACAAATACCTTGACTGTCTTTTTTTTGAGCGGTGGGTAGATCGAAGTGTGCCGCCATTGCGCGCACTTCTGTTTTTTTGTATGCACCGATAGGAAAAAGGGTGTGTGCAAGATGCTCTTGTTGCAATGTCCAGAGAAAATATGACTGATCTTTGGTAGTGTCGATACCTGCACGAAGTTGATAGCCTCCCTCTACTGCAGACACCTGCGCATAGTGTCCTGTTGCTACATAGTCAAAGCCATGTACGCGCGCCCACTCAAAAAAAGCACCGAACTTGACATATTTGTTACACATCACATCGGGATTTGGTGTCCTTCCTGCCGCATACTCGGCGACAAAATACTGCACCACGTCTCGTTCATACTCTTTTGAAAGGTCGATGGTATGAAAGGGGATATGGAGGCGTGCAGCCACCCGCATGGCATCGAGTCGCTCCTCACGCCACGTACAAGGCAACCAGGGCGCTTGCCAGGTGATAATGAATGCACCTTCAACGTCATACCCCTCTTTTTGCAGGAGTGCAGCCGCAACTGAGCTATCTACACCCCCCGAGAGCCCAACGAAGACCTTCTTACCTGATTTCATACCCCTTGTTGTGACACATATAGCATTGAAATGCAATACTCCTTAGGTATGATCTACAATCAAGAACCACGGAAGCTGAAAGTGTCGTAATCGGCCTACTCTGCACGATGTAAAACTTCCCATTTTCCCGCACCCACTCAATGTCGACCGGGAAGCCGTAGTGATCCTCAATCTTGAGGATCAGCTCGGAGAGCTCAAGGATCTCGGTATCGGAGAGGACTTGCCGGCTTCCCTTTTCGGGCGCTATATCCCGCCACTCAGAACCGTTCCCATCAGCACGACGGTATATCCCTCGGGTCTGTTCTGCAATGTTGCGATTGATGATTTTCATACTCGCAGGTGCTTTAACCGTGTCTTCTACTTTCCGTCTTCTTTCTCCACCACGTAACTATCCGGCGTAATACTCCCTGACACAATCGCTTCGCCCAAACCCCAACCGGCTTCGATGATGAGCTGGTTTCTGTCTTCGGTCACGGGGTGCACGCTGAAGGCAATGCCCGAGGATTCACTCTCGACCATTTTTTGCACCACGACCGCGACCGACACGTGACTCTCGCCCAGACCTTTTTCGATACGGTAGAAGATAGCGCGTGGAGTGAAGAGGGACGCGCCCTTGCCGCCTGCAGTGTCGGCATCGTGTTTAGTAAGCTCACTAAAGGGTTTTGTGTAGATCATTATGAGGATGTGATACGGTACCAATCGACCAGATACAACCCTCCCTCTAATCAAGATATCGTCGCCGATTTACGAGATGTTCCTTAAAATTTTTTGCAATATGGAGCTCCCCATCTCTGCCATGTAGGTAAAAGAGTGCATCAGTAGGTACCGGTTGTGCAGCAGCTTCTATGGAGCTGATTGACGGGCTGCCGATTGGCCCGGGGGGCAACCCTTTGTTTTTATACGTATTATAGGGTGATTCTACTTCCAGATCAGAAAACTTTGGATTAAAAGTCCCGGTACCTTTTATGTATCCAAACACCGCATCAACCTGGAGGGGCATGTTGATATCAATGCGGTGCCACAACACTCCCGCGATCTGCTTACGTTCGTCATCATCCCACGCTTCTTTTTCAAGCAGTGAAGCCATGGTGATAATTTCGTGAATGGGCTTACCTGATGAAGCGATGGTTGTTTCGAGTGGTCGGATACGCTCATAAAACGTACGTTCGAGCGCGTCGAGAACTTGGCTCACGGTCGCATTAGGGAGAAAGGTATACGTATCCGGATAGAGATACCCCTCTTTGTCACGTGCGAGCATCAAAAATGTTGCAGGATCGAAGCGCATAAGATTTTCTGAAAATATCTCTGCCATCTGATAGGTGGTTGCCCCTTCGGGAATAGTAATATCAACAGGCTCAAGACCAAAGTCGCCACGTGTGATCCGCTTGGTCACCTCAAGAAGCGTGAGGGGACGGTCAAAAAAATAATCTCCCGCCTGCACTTGTATCCTATCGCTCATAACGTGTGCGAGTACGCGGAGCGACAGTGCAGAGCGTACCGCACCTTCATTCTCAAGGAGATATGCCGTGTCCGTTATCGTTGCCCCTTCGGGAATCGTGATAATAGTGCGTACCGGAAAAAGGGGAGATGGTTGGTATACGCCATAAAACAACCACCCACTCGTGCACACACATACCCCGAGCGTTACCCCTGCAACATAAGCAAGAGTACTCGCTGATGGCCCTCGTGGCATCGCACGAATAGTCTGATGCCGAGCAACACGACCTGCTTGCACTATGCGACGTATACGCTCAAAGAATGATTCCATATGCTACCTGTGTCGAATATGAAGAGTACCTGCTAGTATACCACGGAGGTCTCGTAGCGGCATTAAATCGGAAGGTTTGAAGGCGCTTGCGCACGGGTGGAACTGATCCGCTGCACGGTTGCCGTTCGTATCGTGGTGCCTGGTATATGGAAGATCGTAGCCAATTCTTCACTCGTCATCATGAAGTGTTTAAATCGGTAGGGCAAATGGAACCATGAGCGCCGACGATACGCGTCTACAATCTGTATTTTTTTCTTGTTTTCTCGATATCCATTAAAGTCTTGCCAGGGGTAATCAAATATATCCTGCCACCGCGACCCGTCACCGGTGATTGAATTGTATCCGGGAGCACCGAAGGGTTGCCACATAGTGCGCATACCGGTAATAGCAGAGCCGTCAAACTGTTCATGTTCCGCAATGTAAATAGACCGAATACCGACATCCCAGTGGGTCGTCGAAAGGATCGTCCGATTCATCGCCTGCACCTGCTTGAGCTGGCGATCACTCAAGGTCTTACCCTGTCCCCCATCAGGAAACAAAATAACTTCCTCGGGATTCTTTCTAATCCGACCAATCTCTTCTTTGGCTATTTGTTCATACGACTTCGTGTTGTGCACATGGCCAAAGGTAATGTCTTCTTTGCGATGTGCCCGCGCAAGTATCTGAATCCACAAATACTCACCTTTTCCGAGCGACCCCAAATATTCCCACATATGCGCAATGGGATCAATTTTCTGTTCTTCTTTGGTCGAGGTCTGGTCTAACTTATAATCAATGTAGGTACGAATAGGGATACCAATTGCGGCTCCCAACTTAAAGTCAATACCGTACATATTGTGTTTTTCGAGCGCAAAGGGAAAGGTGAGTGCATAATCTTCTGCCTCGATAATTTCAATGTCGGGGTAATGTGCATAAAACGTACGTTCGACAAGTTTGCGGAATGATTTGCGTACCCATACATACATATGTACCTGCCCCTCAAGTGATACCACTTCAAAGCTATACCACAATCGCACTTTGCCAAGCCAGAGTCTATCGATGAATGTTGACTCCCCTCCACGGATATATAGCCCGTCAATCACCGCCTGCATTGCCGCCGGTGATTTGAATACTTCTTGAGGCAACCGGAGCTCAAGCAAGACCTGTTCTTGTGAAGCAATGAAGCGAGCACGCACATATTCCATCCACACCCGCGCAAAGAGCACGATGAGTATCGGTGGTGCTATGTAGGGTGAGTAGTGAAAAATAATCCCCAAGATATCAAACGCCTTCCCTAATTGATCGGCGAGCGAAAATGATACCTGTGCTACTTGGGCAGTGAGATCGGATGCTTGCATTACCAAGTAGTATACCAGAGGATGCTACGGGATGAATAAACGCGGTGGGTTATAGTAGTGAATAAAAAAACGCCCAAAGGCGTTCTTTTCGGGGATGAGCGTTTATTTCTTTTCACGAATGAAATAGCGTCCTTCGGTATCACGACCAAAGCGGCTCGAGTCCTGCAGGTTGATAAAAATAGTATTATCCTTTACATATCGTTCTTTACGCACCGAATCAATCACCTCTTCACGAGTAAGTGGCCCCTGCTGCAAAAGTATTTCAGCGATGACCTCACGTACCGGTCCGGCATTGTATCCCCACTCTTTGAGTGCGTAGATACCACGACCAACCAATACGAATCGAGCATCTTTAATAAGTTCATTGTGGCACGTTGCTTCATGCGCCTTCCGGTTAAAGAGTTCGGAGATGGTGTTTGCAACTTCACGAAAATGCATGGGAGAACCATGGCGCTTGATGACCAGGTATGCGTAATCTCGCATACCTTTGGCACGCACGTTGGGAGAATGTGCCCTGCCCCACTCACCGAGGGGGTTTTTGCCGATACTCTTACTGAGTCCAAGCCAACGCTTCACCACTTCTTCATTCTTGTAGGTCTGATTGACCTCGCGAAGCTCACGCAAAAATGCATCGATGAGCGCAGACTCTTCTACTAATTCATCGTCATCGAGGGCGTCGTAGAGGCGGCGAAGTGAGTGATGTACGTTCTCCGCCAATTCTGCATCAATGTGCCATCGATGATGGAACTCGTCGGTCTCTTTTTCTTTTACAAACGCCTCACCTAATACCAAGAGGAGATGGATGTGGTTGCGCGTACTTGCGTCTTTTGAGAGTGATTCAAGTAATTCTTCTTCAGAAACCACGGAGCCCATGCGCTCAATAATCTCGCGAACTTCATCAAATGCCGCTTGTTCATTTTTAAAGATGTCTGATTTTCGAATGGTTGCCAGTGCGTAGTTTTCAATCTGACGAACTCGTTCACGCGTGATGTTGTATTCCTGACCAATCGCCTCGAGGGTCACCGGAGCAGTATTTGCACCAAGCCCATAGCGACTCGTTAAGACCGCCTGTGCACGCTCAGGAAGCACGTTGAGCAGTCGTTTCACTATGTTCTTTGGTTTAAACGAGAGTTTTTCAGCCATATGCTTGTAAACAATAGTAATAATAAAATGTATGTAATCGAATCACCCTTGCCGCATACGGGATTAATACAAAATAGCACACCCATTTACTAACGTCAAGTTTTTGTAGGCACTATTTTACCACAAGATTTACCAAACGGCCAGGGACTACTACTTCTCGCATAACGGCACCTCCCACAAGCCATGGCTGGATGGTATCCAATGCACGCGCATGGACTACCATATCCTCCTTGGAAAGGTTGGGTGGTGCAACAAACGTACCTCGAACTTTACCGTTTACCTGTACAGTGATAGTAACCTCAGCCTTCTCAAGTACTGTTGAATCGTAGGTAGGCCACTCTTCACAATGTATGGAAGTGGTATAACCTACGAGTGACCATATCTCTTCGGTAAGATGCGGGGCAAAGGGCGCCACGAGACGTATGAGTATCGAGTATGAGTATGCGGATACTGAAGGTTGTTTCTCAAGAGCATTAACGAGGATCATGAGCTGGCTGATAGCCGTATTGAGCTTAAACGCCTCAATATCCTCACCAACTTTTTTGATCGTTTGGTGTAGTATGAGCGTGATATCATCGGGAGATGTGTCTGTAGACGAGGTGACTTTCGCACGCATATTCCACACCCGCTCAAGAAATCGTCGCACTCCCGCAATCCCTCCCAAATCCCAGGGGTACTGCCCCACTTCATTATAGGGACCAATAAAGGCAAGGTACGTTTTAACGGTATCAGCGCCTACTCGTGCAACATGTTCGTCGGGGTCAATGACATTTCCTTTTGACTTACTCATCTTTTGTCCATCGGGTCCAAGGATAAGTCCACGACTCATCCGCGTGTGATACGGCTCACTCTCGGTCACCAGTCCTAAATCATGCAGTGCTTTATAGAAGAATCGCGAATAGAGTAAGTGCATCGTGGTATGCTCTGCACCCCCACTGTAGCGGTCGACCGGCATCCACATTTTTTGTTTTTCGGGTGAAGAAAATTCTTGGGTGTTATGGGAGTCAAGGTACCGCAAAAAGTACCACGAAGAGTCCACAAAGGTATCCATCGTATCAACCTCGGGAGTCCACCCCTTACCAAAGATACGTTCGGTACGCTCCTTGAGCTCGACACTGCGCGCAAGGGGAGCCTCTCCCGTTGGGGTAAAATCCACGTCAGTAGGCAGTGTCCAGGGAAGGTGTTCGTCGGGTACGGCATGCGGCTTCCCTGTAGGATCGTACACGATAGGTATCGGGCAGCCCCAGTATCGCTGTCGAGAGAGAAGCCAGTCGCGGAGACGATATTGGGTCGTCATATGTCCCCCTACCTGCTCGGTAATAGCGCCTTGTCCCTCAATAGTAGTGAGGCCAGTATGTAAACCTGAATCCATCAAAAAACCGTGGGCGGGGAGTGCTGTGTCCGTATGGAGTAATTGCCACACCTGCTTTTGGTGGTCAGGCGTCAGTCGACGCAACACCTCTGTCTCTTCGACCCACACAAGCGTGTGTAGAGTTTGCTCGGACTCCGCAATCACTTCTTGGTTGTTGCGATGTTCTACCTCTGCCAAAAATACATGCGCCACTGCACAACGATTTTCTCCCTTATGTGAGGCACAGTACCGCGCAGCAGTAATCCAGGGAAGCTTTTTAACAATCGTAACGTTGCTAAGCCCTGCCTCTTCTTTGATTTCAGCATGTACTGCCTCTTCGGGAGTTTGACCCTGCTCTATACCACCCATAACGGCTGTGGTAATACCCTCAAGGGATCCGTGCCAATCAAGCAACGCAAATGTTCCTGTTGCCTTATCTTTGAGATGTACAATAACTGTATCTCGCTGTACCTCCTGCATGCCTGGCTGGGGAGGATTGGTGGTATCATCTGCGCACGGCACCACTACTTGGCGTATCGGCAGACTGTGTATCTGTGCAAATGCATAGTCCCGCTCATCATGAGCGGGTACTGCCATAATGGCTCCTGTTCCGTAACTGGCGAGCACGTAGTCAGCAATCCAGACGGGTACCTCTTCACGCGTTGCCGGATTGATTGCTTTGATACCTTTGAGCTCCACTCCCGTCTTTTCTTTCCCTTCTTTCCGCTCAAGCTCTTTTTTTGCTTTGGTTTGTTCTATATATATAGATACCTCATCCCAATTCTCAATACGCGTGGACAGTGCAGCTACAAGCTCATGTTCGGGAGCGATTACCAGGTAGGTCACCCCGTAGAGCGTATCAGGGCGCGTGGTAAACACCTCAACAGTTTCTTTCTGTCCGGCGATGGCAAAAGTGAGTGTCGATCCTTCACTTTTTCCAATCCATTCACGCTGTGCTTGCTTGATCTCCTCAGGCCAATCAAGGGAGTCGAGATCAGCAAGCAATCGTTCCGCGTAATCGGTAATCTTAAAAAACCATTGATCAAGGTCTTTTTGCACCACCGGGGTACCACAGCGCTCACAGGCACCTGCCACAATCTGCTCGTTTGCAAGCACCGTCTTACACGAATCACACCACGGCACAC
>JAKFXP010000105.1 GCA_021731325.1 Parcubacteria group bacterium | reverse complement strand
CGTTACGGGCCCACTCATTGCATCGGCGATACTCTTTTTTTACCCGAGTTATTTGTTTGGACTGTTGTCACCGTTTGTCATCAAACTCCGCATCGATGCCTTGCCGCACCGTGGAGTGGGTACCATTAGTGGTGAGGTATTTTTTGCTTCCACACTCGGGTCTATTGTGGGTAGCTTGCTCTCCGGATTTGTACTGGTGCCGCTCGTAGGGATTACCTTGTCTATGTTGTGGGCAGGGTATCTGACGGTACTCCTTGGTGTGTTTGGTGCAGCCGCGTCTCGTACGGATGCCGCGTCTCGTCGGCGCGCGTATGTCCAAGCGGTAGTGGGCGCGGTCGCGGCGTTGATTTTAATTTATTTGCTTAACCAAACGATTAATACGTTACAAGTTGAGACACTGTATCCAGGAACCACGGTGCAGGTGATGCAAGACGGCGTGTATGCGCGCATCGCAGTTTTGGATGGGAATCTGTATGGCAATACTCCAAGTAGTAGAGTACTGCTCCTTGATCGGACATTTTCTTCGGGTGTTACCCTCCCTGCGGGAGGTCTTTTGTTTCCCTATGCACAGTATTACAAACTCTTTTCGGTATTTGACCAAGAGCTCAAACGAGGGCTGGTGTTGGGTGCGGGCACCGGCACCGTTGCCAAGGAGATTTTTGCGGATTTTCCGGATGCGACAATTGATATCGTTGATACGGAGCCAGCACTACTCGATCTTGCTTCCCAGTATTTCTTTATGCCTATAACGCCGCATATTGTGGGACACGTGGCCGATGGAAGACAGTTTTTGCGTACGAGCACCACTTCGTACGATTTGATTTTTGGTGATATGTATTCGCAAATTCATGCAATCCCGTGGCATGTCTCCACCGAAGAATATTACCAGCTCGTATATGAGCATTTGCAGGTAGGGGGGGTATACATCATCAACCATATTGGGTCGCTTGAGGACACCACTCCGTCACTCTTTTGGTCTGCAATACGCACGTTGTCCGAAGTGTTTGGTGAGGTTGCGGTATACGGAGTGACGAGTCCCGAAGAGCTTGGTGTGCAAAATATTATGGTGGTGGTGCGCAAGCAGGGCTCTCTCGAACCACTTATTTTGCCGGACGACCCAGCCCTCAAGGGATTGGTGGCTCATCGAGTGCGGTATGATCCAGTACTGCTCGCGAAACATGCCGTATACACGGATGATTTGGCACCACTGGAGCTCTATGCTTCACGTATGTCGGCACATCGGTAAGACACTATCAAGATCGTCCTAGGAGGGCGCTTTTCATAGTGTCTGCATCGACGTATTCAAGCTCGGTACCGGTTGAAAGTCCGCGACCGAGTATGCTTATTTTGAGTGCATGGTTGGTACACGTGGGCGCCAGGTATTCTTTGAGAAAGGCAACGGTGTCCTCGCCTTCGGTGGTGGCTGAAAGGGCAAGAACGATTTCAGAAATAGTATCGTTAGGGAGGGTAATGCGTGCAAGTAATTCGCGCACCCGGACCTTCCGTTCCGGCTCCTTGTCGAGATTGCTGGTTGTACCGCCGAGGACAAAGTATCTTCCTTTGTAGGTACCGGTCTTTTCTATATTTTCGAGATCAACATCTTTTTCGACCACGAGCAGTAAATGTGCGTCGCGATGGTGATTGGAACAAAGGGAACACCGAGATGCCGTATGTTCCGACGGAAAGAGACGCATACAGAGGTCACACGTTTTAACTTTGTCACGTGCGGCAATGAGTGCACGTGCAAAACGTTCGACCCACGCATGGTCTCGTCGGACAAACCAATACGCAAGCCGACGCGCTTGGCGTGGGCCAATACCCGGTAATTCCCGGAGGAGTTCAGTGAGTGTCGTAAGGGTGTCGTGCATGGTTACCAATCATCGGATGCGTTTCCTCCGGTCGAAGTAGCGGCGTCCGGAGCGCCGGCATACCCCCCTTTGTCGATTGAAAGGAAGCTGGTCTTGCGGTCGTCAAAGTAGAGGTCAATTTTACCCACCGGTCCATTGCGGTGTTTCTCTATCAAAATCTCTGCAATGTTTGTTTTTTCCATATCACGGTTCACCTTGTCTTCTCGGTGAATAAACATGACCACGTCGGCGTCCTGCTCAATGGAGCCTGAGTCACGAAGGTCTGACAGCCGCGGCTTACCCCCGCGTTGCTCAACGGCACGGGAAAGCTGCGAAAGAGCAAGTACGGGTACCTCGAGTTCGCGCGCGAGGGTTTTGAGGGAGCGTGAAATCTCGGTTGTTTGTTGCACCAGTGAGTCCCCGCTATGTTTGCCGGTGGGTGCCATCATCTGGAGGTAGTCTACCACGATGAGCCCAAGTCCATGCTCACGCTTAAGACGACGCGCAACGGATCGCATTGCGAGGATATTGTTTGCTGGTTTGTCATCAATGAAGATGGGGGCGGAGGAGAGGCGGTCAATGCCTTCTCGCACCTGCTCAAACTCCTGATCGGTGGTGAGTTTGCCGGTGCGTAATTTCCACGCGTCCACCCGTGCTTCCGCAGAAAGCATACGGTCAACCAACTGCTGACTTGCCATCTCGAGTGAAAAAATACCCACCGTGGTGCCATGTTGGATTGCGGTTTGTCGCGCTATGTCGAGCGCAAAGGCCGTTTTACCCATTGAAGGGCGCGCGGCAAGGATAATAAGATCTGATTTTTGGAAACCGGCAAGGAGGTTGTCCAAATCGCGAAAGCCGGTTGGTATGCCCCGGTGTTCGCTATCTGATTTGTGAAGGTGATCAATACGTTCCCATGCAGTCCCCAGTTCTTCACGCATAGAAACAAACTTGTGTGATGACGGGGCGTTGGTGATATCATAAATGCTCTTTTCTGCAGCATCGAGCACTTCTTCTATATCTCGACTTTCGTCATAGCCGAGTTCGGCAATCTTGTCTGCTGCGTGAATGACACTCCGTAACGTGGCTGCCTTCTGTACCAAATCTGCATAGTGGTTCACGTTGGTGGTTGCAGGTACCGTATTGACCAAATCGGCAAGGTAACTGGAGCCCCCAATGCGGTCGTGGTCTTTGGTCGCTTTGAGACGCGCAGAGACCGACAATACATCAATAGGGTCACTCTTAGAAAAGAGGTCATGCATTGCCTGGTAGATAATGCGATGTTTGTCGACATAAAAACTCGCTGAAGAGACGAGGTCGGTAATATCGTACATGCACTCAGGGCGGAGCATAATCGCCCCCAACAACGCCTTCTCTGCGTCGAGTGCTTGCGGTGGAACGCGCATAAGTGGTGATGCCATGAATGAGTATTGTACCACTCTTGTATTGCAGTGCACGGGGGAGTGCGTAGGGGACAGGCTGTGTATACAACAAAAGACCGGACCTACAAGAGGCCCGGTGCGGGTTGTTATTACTGTGTACGTACTTCTAGGTAGGTACGATGTACGTTTGGGTACTGCTCCTGAATGCGCGCGCGCAAGGCTTTTATTTGCGCGCATTTATACTGGATGACCCGTCCGCGGGGTATGCATAGCGATAACAAAGGAATAAGTACCGCAAGTACCACGCCAAGTGCAATACACCAGAACAGTGTAGTGTGTTGTGCAAGTGGTACTAGTGGCGTTGCTGCAGCACATGCAATAATAATAACTGCACCACCAAACATGCACATATCGAGGAAGCAGGACGACTTGATAATATCCTTCTCGTACCGGTCGAGCCAGGCAAGCATTGAGAGGTGGAACAACGTTACTTCTTCTTCAGTTCTTTTCATCGTTTTTCTCCAACAAAGTAAAAGGGCAAAAGCCGATTAGTATTATACATAGATTGTACATATATGTCAAGTATTGGTACGATAGAGGTATGTATACGGGCATACATCACGCACTGGTCATTGATGGAGTTCGAGCCCGTGCGCTCGAACAGGCACGCGCGTACATCACCTCGGTGCTTATGCTTACGGTTCGAGCGAATCCTGACGTGAGTATTACGGAATATGAGCGTTTTGGGGTGGATGACGCACGTGCCTTAAAAGAACGAGGTAATCAGATGCCCTTGGGAATGCGACAGGTATTTGTGATAGTAACCGACCATCTTACCCGAGAGGCACAAAACGGATTACTCAAATTGCTTGAAGAGCCTCCCGCACATACCCATGTCCTCCTCGTTATTCCCACCATCGAAGCATTACTCGCAACGGTTCGTTCTCGAGTGGTACACATGGGCACCGTACACGAGATTGAGGAAACATATACCCGGGCGGAACAGTTTTACCATACCTCGGTTGGTGAGCGTATTGCACTGGTCTCAAAACTGGCAACCGACAAAGACCGTCGGGGTGCACGATTGTTTGTCGATGAACTCGAAGGGTATCTGCATACACGAGGGGTGGCACATGAACAGGCAAATCTCCGTGAGGTGGCATTTGTGCGTCGGTACCTTGCAGATACCTCATCCTCTATTAAGATGCTCCTGGAGCATCTTGCAGTTTCTTTGGCGGTAGTGCGGTAATAGGGGGCTTTGTAGAACGGTGCTTCGTCGGGTATACTGACAGTATCTTACGATAATCACCAGAAGCTCTCGATATGTACGATTTCAAAAAACTTCAAGCAGAATTAACTCGTGCGCAGGATCACTACAAAACCGAATTGACCTCCATTCGTACCGGTCGGGCAGCGCCGGCCTTGTTGGATGGGGTAAAGGTAGATGCATATGGTACTCCGATGCCCCTCAATCAGGTGGGAAGCATTACGATTGATGATGCGCGGTCGTTGCGCGTATCGCCGTGGGATTTGGGACTTGCAAAAGCAATCGAAAAAGCGATTAGTGACGCCAATCTTGGCGTGTCCGTGGGTGCCGATGATCGAGGGGTGCGGGTATCATTTCCCGAACTCACTGGTGATCGACGTGAGCAATTGATAAAGCTCACCCGTGCAAAATTAGAAGAAGCACGTACCTTGGTGCGTCGTGTGCGTGACGATACGTGGCAGGACATTCAGAAACAGGAAAAAGATAAACTCATGTCGGAAGATGAAAAATTTCGTGGCAAAGAGCACATGGAAAAGCTTGTACAAGAGGCCAATAAGGGTCTCGAAGAGATGTCGAAACGAAAAGAAGAGGAATTACGTGCATAACCATTCATAACATCCTATGACCGTACTTATCTTTTTGATTGTTCTCGTGGTGCTCATCCTCGTACACGAGTTTGGACATTTTATTGTTGCAAAAAAGTTTGGTATCCGGGTTGATGAGTTTGGGATTGGATTTCCACCCAAAGCATATGGCAAAAAGTTTGGTGAGACTGAATACACGCTCAACTGGCTCCCTATTGGGGGGTTTGTGCGTATTTGGGGTGAAGACCCTACCGAAGAGCACCTTACGGGGCCGGGAAGCGAGCGCTCTTTTGTAAGCAAGTCACGGTACGTTCAAGCGCTGGTGTTGGTTGCGGGAGTGGCGATGAATATTTTGCTTGCCTTTGTCCTCTATACGATTGGATATATGGTGGGTATGCCAACCGCACTCGACACTATTGATGCGGGGCAGATACGTGATGCACGGCTGCTAGTGACCGCGGTATTACCTGAAGGACCGGGTGCGGCGATACTCAAACCCAGTGATGAGCTCGTGCGCATTGTACGAGGTGCCGATACACTTGCCGCCGAAGATCTCACGTCCACCAAAGCAGTTGTTGATTTTATTGCGGGGAGTAACGGCGAAGAGGTGACGTTTACGTTGGTGCGACGGGGAGAAGAGCTTATACAAACGGCACGTCCGCAACAAGGGGTCATCGCCGGAGACATAGGGCGCTATGCATTGGGATTTAGCATGTCACTCGTTGGTGTCGAACAGTACGGTTTGATTGCGGCGCTCGGGCATGGTGCAGAGCGCACCTACTATGCGTTTATGGACATCCTCCTTGGTCTCGGCGACTTGGTGGGACGCGTGGTACATGGAACTGCGGACATGTCGAGTATTGCGGGTCCGGTGGGCATGGTGGGCATGGTGGGGGACGCGGTATCCCTTGGCTTTGTCTGGCTCCTTACCTTTAGTGCATTTATCTCCCTTAACCTTGCGGTGATCAATATTCTCCCGATTCCCGCACTCGACGGAGGACGGCTTCTCTTTGTGATTATCGAGTCAATTATTCGCCAACCGTTACGTCCCGAAATAACCAATCGGGTAAACATGGTTGGTTTCGTTGCACTGCTAGCCCTCATGGCATTTATTACGGCGCACGATGTGCTCAAACTTTTTAACTAGCAGTTTTTTTGACCACGCGCCTCGTTTAGCGTACCATGGGGTACATGCGCCAATCACATCTTTTCACCAAAACCCGCAAAGAAGCACCCTCTGACGAAGTGTCACAAAATGCCCAGCTCTTGATTCGAGCTGGTTTTGTGCACAAAGAAATGGCAGGGGTGTACTCGTATTTACCCCTCGGTATGCGGGTATTGCAAAAAATTGAAAACATTGTGCGCGACGAAATGAATGCGATTGGTGGACAAGAGATACGTATGGCAACCCTGCACCCGAGCGAACCGTGGAAACAAACAAGGGCATGGGACAATGTTGACGTGCTCTTCAAGATTATGAGTCGTACCGAAAAGGAATATACCGTAGGACAGAGCGAAGAAGAGATCGCAACCCCTATTGCACAAGAGTACACCACCTCGTACAAAGATCTTCCGCTGGCTATCTATCAGATCGGTCAGAAGTATCGCGATGAGTTGCGTGCAAAGTCGGGTATCATGCGCGGACGCGAGTTTACGATGAAAGATATGTACTCGTTCCACGAGACGCAAGAAGACTTTGATCGTTTTTATGCAATCGCAAAAGAAGCGTACCTACGGGTCTATACCCGTTGCGGACTAATCGCCAAAGCAACGGAAGCGTCGGGAGGAAGTTTTACCACCAAACTTTCGTATGAATTCATGGTACTCACGAATGCCGGCGAGGATGACATTTTGTACTGTACGTCGTGCGCCTTTTGCGTAAACACTGAAATCAGCGATCAAAAAGAGGGGGAGGTGTGTACGCGATGCACTGCCGGTATCCTCGAACGTGCAACCGCGTCAGAAGTAGGTAACATTTTTGATTTAGGTACCAAGTATCCACATGATTTCGGTTTCACCTTTAAGAATACCAGTGGGGAAGAAGTACAACCTATTATGGGATGTTTTGGGATTGGTATCACGCGCCTCATGGGGGTTATTGTCGAAGCGTGTTCAGACGAGAAGGGTATCGTATGGCCTCGTGCAGTTACCCCCTTTCACGTCCATCTCGTACGCATCGGGGAGAGTGAGGCGGTAGTCCAGGCAGCAGATACCCTATACGAGGAGCTTGTGAGACAGGGTCGTGAGGTTCTGTATGATGATCGGGATGTGCGAGCGGGTGAAAAGTTTGCCGATAGTGATTTGCTAGGTATGCCAACTCGCGTGGTGGTGAGTGAAAAAACCATCGCAGGGGGAGTATATGAGGTCGTGACGCGTGCAACGGGCGAAAAGACGATGGTGACACAAGAGATGCTGCTTTCAGCGCTATAATACTCGTTCTCATATCATGGGGTTTCTTCAGAATTTATATTCACCGTTTAGTAACGATATTGGTATCGATCTCGGTACGGCAAACTGCCTCGTCTACTTGCGGGGTAAGGGGGTTATTATCAATGAACCCTCCGTGGTGGCCATTAACCAGAAGACCGGACAGGTGGTTGCCGTAGGAAAACAAGCAAAAGAAATGCTTGGTCGAACACCGCAGCATATTAAAGCGATACGTCCTTTGGTAAATGGGGTCATTTCTGATTTTGAAGTAGCTGAAGAAATGATTGCGTATTTTTTGCGTACCGCACAACGGGGTACTCGATCTCTTTTTGGGCCTCGCGTGGTGATTGGCGTCCCCTCAGGAATTACCAATGTCGAATCTCGAGCCGTGCGTGATGCCACCAAAAGTGCCGGAGCACGCGAAGTGTATATTGTCGAAGAGCCAATCGCTGCGGCAATCGGTATGCGTCTTCCCATCCACGAACCCCATGCAAGTATGGTGGTTGATATTGGTGGCGGTACGACCGATATCGCCGTCATGGCGCTCAATGGTTTAGTCAAAGCAAAAAATCTTCATGTCGCCGGTGATCGATTGACGAGTGACATTATTGCCCATGTACGCGATGAGTTCAAAATTGTCATTGGAGAATCGACGGCAGAAGCGCTCAAGTTTGCGGTCTGTTCCGTGCTGGAAGGTGACTCGCTCCTTGAGGCTCCGGTGCGGGGCAGGGATTTGGTGACCGGCCTCCCCAAAGAGGTTATTATTACGGACGAGGATGTTCGTGAGGCGATTAGCGGCAGTGTGGATGCGATTATCGAAGCTGTACGAGAAGTGCTCGAAGAGTGTCCTCCGGTTGTTGTCTCCGATATTATGGATGTGGGCATCAATCTGACGGGTGGGGGGGCGCTCATTCACGGAGTACCGGAATTACTCAAGTCAATGCTTGATTTACCGGTTAATGTTGCTAATGACCCGCTCATTTCGGTCGTACGCGGGACGGGCACCATTATCGAGCGCCTCGATGAATTTAGCAGTATACTGCTTGATGAAGATGCATTACCAACGTTCGAACACGTCTAAGAAAATCGCAGGGTACTTACTGCCGCTCATCCCCGCTCTCATCGCGGTGATGTTGCTCGTTTCGCAGGTACCCATGCCGAATGCCGTGACGAGCTCAGTACACACGCTCGCGAGTCCTTTTTGGCATGCCCGTAATGTACTCCGAGCAACCGTTGATGCCACCTATACGTCCCTCGATAGCACAGAAGCCCTCGTTGCAGAGAATATTGCACTCCACAACGAACTCTCAACGATGCGCCGTGAAAATTTTATGGCGCGCATTCACAAACGTGAAAACGATACCCTGCGTCAATTACTCGGACGAGGGGAAGATCCGGCACGGCTGCTCACTGCTTCGATACTCAATGACGATATATACTCACCGTACGATTCCTTTATTATTGATGCGGGTACTGCAGACGGAGTACGGGAACATATGCTCGTCCTGTCTCCCGAAGGGTTTGCGATGGGAAGTGTCTATCGGGCATTGGATAGTACTTCCATTGTGACCAAATTTTCTGCTCCCACCATAGAAACAGAAGTACTGCTCGTGGGAACGAGTACCATCCATACCGTCCTGCAAGGAAGAGGGGGAGATACGATGTTGATTCGAGTCCCTCGTGATCTCGAAGTGGCTACCGACAGCGAGGTACTACTTCCGACCTTTGAGGGCAACCCTATTGGCACGGTAGCGGTCGTTGAGGTCACCCCACAAGATGCGTATCAGACGGTGTACGTACGGTCACCGGTTAACATACACCAGCTCCAGTACGTCTTTGTTGATACTACTCATTCATGGAGTCCTGAGATTCCGCCCACCGATATTGCAACCACCACCCCCACACTCGAACTCGATGAGTAGCAAACGGGTCGTCATACTAGCATCATGCAAGAATACTCTGTACATCCCTTGGCGATATCGTTGCGTGTTGGACTTCAAACACTCGTTTTGGTAGGAGTACTTACGTTACCCATAGGGTATGTGTTGGCAATTGGTGTGGTGGGTATCATAGGATTTGGTATGTATGAAATCGTTCTCGGAGGAGTGTTATTTGATGCGGCGCATGCCGCACTGTTCACGAGTATGCCCCTCGGTGATTTTCCCGTCACCGCCTTGTTTTTGGTATGTGTATCGCTTGCGGTACTTGCACGAAGAACAATATCTCATACCTATTTTCTTAAATCATCGTAAGCAGTATGCGGTTCTTTCGTACAAAAAAACGCGTATCTGCGGCAGAAATTTCACCTGAGGAAATATTGCTCGATGCTCGAAACCTCCCTTCGTTTGAGGCGGGGCATCTCGACGGTCGTCTCAACAAACCCATCGAATATCGTTCATTTGTCGTGCTGGTGGGGTTACTGGTGCTTTGTGGAGGGGTCATTCTCTTTCGCTCATTTCAGCTCATGCTCGTGCACGGGGACGAGTACCGCGAACTTGCGCAAGATAACCGTCTCGGGAGAACCTTGGTGTTTCCTGAGCGCGGCATCATCTATGATCGAAACGGTATTCCCCTGGCATGGAATACCCCCCATATCGAAGAAGGGAAATACGAAGTATTTAATAATCGATCATACGCGAGCTCAACGGGTTTTGCGCATTTGCTCGGCTATGTACAAATGCCTAAACGTGATCAAAAAGGAATTTTATACCGCAATGGTATTGAAGGGGTTGCGGGTATTGAAAAGGCATACGACACGCGATTACGCGGAACCCCGGGTACTACCATTGTAGAGACCGATGCGCGTATGGAGAAAACAGGTGAAGGAGTGCTCGAACCAGCGATTGCCGGTCTCGATGTGCACACCACGATTGATGCGCGATTACAACAAACACTCTTTCGTTCTATACAACAGCTTGCGGAGAAGATACCCTTTTCGGGAGGCGCCGGAGTCATTATGGATGTTACCACGGGAGAAATTGTAGCCATGACGAGCTATCCCGAATACGACCCCAATGCATTGGTGGTGGGTAACTCTGACCTCATTGCGACGTACAACAGCGACACGCGGACTCCGTATCTCAATCGTGCGGTAAGTGGGCAATATACCCCGGGGTCTATCGTCAAGCCGTACATGGCTCTTGCGGGACTCAAGGAAGGGGTCATTCGCCCTGAAACAACGTTTGTTTCTACGGGGTCTCTTCGACTTGAAAATCCCTATAGTATCGGACAATATTCGGTATTTACCGATTGGCGAGCCCATGGAGCAGTGGACTTGCGACGCGCGCTTGCCGTATCCTCGAACGTATATTTTTACCATGTCGGAGGTGGTTTTGGGGGGCAAAAAGGGCTTGGTATTGCGCGTATTGAGCAGTACATGCGCTTGTTTGGATTCGGGCTTCCAACGGGCATCTCTCTTGCGGGAGAAGAAGTGGGCAACATTCCTTCACCAGCCTGGAAAGAGGAGACATTTCCCAATGACCCTGAATGGCGCATTGGAGACACGTACCACACCTCGATTGGACAATACGGTTTTCAGGTCACTCCTATTCAGGTGGTGCGTGCCGTGGCAAGTATCGCAAATGGGGGATTGTTACTTACGCCGCGTATCGAGACGGCAGAAACTCCCTACGGGGCACGACCTCTGGATATAACCGAAGCGCACTATAGCATCGTGCGTGCGGGTATGCGCGATGCGGTTCTAGGCGGGACGGCGGCAGGTTTGAATGTGCCGTATGTGGCAGTGGCAGCAAAAACAGGTACAGCCGAGATTGACGAAACAAAAGAGTACGTACATTCGTGGGTAATGGGTTTTTTCCCGTATGACAAACCAAAATACGCCTTTACTATCGTCATGGAACACGGTTCGCGTAAAAACCTCATGGGGGCAACTTCGGTCATGCGCCAGGTGCTTGACTGGATGCGAGATAATACTCCTGAATATGTTGAAACGCCTTGAATATATTGATACCCGCAATGATTGTTGCAAGCGAGGTGCCATGGTATACTCATTTTGCTAGTAACACGCACTTAACTTATGACCGAAGAATCACAGTATTTGACCCAAGAAAAGTATGACGAACTTAAGCAGGAGTTGCAGTATTTGACGACGACTCGTCGAAAAGAAATTGCGGAAAGTTTGGAGTATGCACGA
>JAKFXP010000054.1 GCA_021731325.1 Parcubacteria group bacterium | reverse complement strand
ACCGTTGGCGAAAACCTCGCACTCGGAGACTTTACCTCAAGTCGTCATGTAGTACAGGCATGGATGGATAGCCCCGGGCATAAGGCAAACATTCTCTCCAAGGCGTATAGCGAAATCGGCATTGCAGCCGGGAAGAGTACGTATGAGGGGCGCTCAGTGTGGATTGCTGTGCAATCATTTGGACTTCCACTCTCGAGCTGTCCGCAAGCCGACCAGCTATTACGAAAAAAAGTTGAAGCACAGGGCAAAACGTTGGAGCTCCTTCAGGGCATAGCAGCGTATCGAAAAAAAGCACTCGACACACCGGGGGTGAGTCGAGCGGTGTTTACCGTTCGAGCTGATTTGTACAACAAAGTGGTTGCTCGGTACAACAAAGACCTCGAAACGTACCGCTCACAAGCAGCACTCTACAACAAACAAATCGACAAATTCAACACGTGTATCAAAAAGAAAACCCGCAAGTAGCCGCTTCAACCTACCTCGCTATGAGAGAGGGAGGTGTTGTGCTGCCCTCTGTTGCGGTTGTTGTGGCGGTAGTGTTGGTCGTCGTACTTGCAGTCTCCTCTTCGGATACCGGCGAGGGGGTTGGCTCGGGTACAACTGGCTCCGACGTAGTGATTGGTTCCGAAGCGCGGAAGTTGTGTCGTATGCGCCCATCCCAATCCATACCGTACGTGGCACTACTTGAAATACTTCCCCCTTCGATCTGCACCACCCCCGTTTCTTCGTTCGTGATTGCTGACCCTCCCTGGCGTGTTTCCACCTGTATCACGGGTAGATAGGTTGCACCATCTTCTCGATAATGCATTGCTTGCAGGGTTTCAAAGGACAGAATAATCACCGTTGTTTCGTTTTCGAGAATGGTGTACGGGGCAGGAAGCGCCACAGGTGCATGGGCGAGCGATACCGCCTTTGGGGCTACGTCTTCTTGCCAGCGATTTCGCAGTTCGGGACTCGTAAGTTCAAAGCTGAATCCGCCATATGTACCTATGCGCGCCTCCGTATCCAAGAGAGTCGTGACCACGTCGCTCTTCGGGTCGAATAGCGCTCGGCGCGTACGCATACTTACCTGTGCAGACCCGTTTTCCCCAGAGAGTACCATGGTATCAATCCCGAGGCCGAGGAGGTCGCTGGATTCGGCAGGTACGGCACGCACCGCAATCACCAGGCGTCCCGTGGGTACCCAAGGAGTAAGACTAGGTACGTAGTACGTAAGGAGCACCCCAACCACCACGATGCCCGCCGCACCCATAGTGTAGAGATATTTTTTTGGGAACGGTCTTTGAAGTAGGGGCATGTCACCTAGTAGTATAGTACAGCTTTTCTTTACAGTCACCGGAGGAGCGCAGTATACTATCAGTATGGATTCGAGTGAGTTTCTAAAAATGGACTTGTTCTTTGTTGTAACGACCACGGTGGTGGCTATTGGTGGGGTACTGTTAACGGTGCTGGGATTTTACCTTATTCGAGTGGTACGTGACCTGAGTGAGATTACTCGAACTCTCAAAGAACAAACGAAAGGGATATCGCACGACCTAGAGGTGATGCGCACCGAGATAAAAGAAGGGATACACGAGGTACGTACCAATGTGAGCGAGAGTATGACCTCCGCAAGAACCTTCACGAAGGCTGTTGCAGGAGCAGGAATTGTGCGGGCGCTGTCCAACATTATGCAGACCATCGTGGAAGATACGATAACCAAGACTGCGTCGAGCGCGCGCCGCAGTCCTCGAAAAAAAACAAAAGGGGAATGAGGAGTGAGTAGGCATTATTAACGATAGGTTATTTATAATTTGAAAGTATGGCATCAAAAAAAGAACAATCAGACATAGGAGTGGGTCTCGGCATGGCAGCTGCCGTTATTGGTACTGCAGCCGCTGGATTTTTTCTCTACGGTCCTAAAGGGGCAGAGAACAGGGTCAAGGTACGAGCGTGGACTCTCAAAGCAAAGGGAGAGGTACTCGAACACTTCGAAAAAGCAAAAGAAGTGACGGACGATTCATACGCAGAGATTGTTGACAAAGTGACCGCCAAATATGGCAAGGTAAAATCAGTGGGCGAAGAGGAAGCGACAAAACTCAATGCCGAACTCAAGAAACACTGGAAGTCGATTAAAAAAGTCGCAGGGGAGGCAAAACCGGCAAAAGCCGTAAAGAAAACCACAAAGAAGTAACTCGGGTTTTCCCCTACAAAACATACATACACACCGCCAAGGGCTAGCTCTGGCGGTGTTGTTGTGTGACAATATGAGTACCTATGTCTGAAGCAAAGCTAGAAGCATATTTCTTTAGCGCACTCTTTATCAGTGTGTTGATTTTGACTGCGCGATTATTCTACCCCTTTTTGGGTGCGCTTGCGCTTGCGCTCGTGCTCGCTTCTCTCGGTATGCCCCTGTATGACCGCATTAACGCACGTCTGCGACATGAGAGTTTTTCAGCACTGATTGTGGTCGGTATTATGACGGGGGCAGTATTGCTGCCTGCCGTCTTGTTATTTTTTCTCCTCATGAACGAGGTAACCAGCATCACTCAGGGTGCTGCGCAGCTCGACCCGGGGGTCATTACCGGCACCTTTTACGCTTTAGAAGCTCATATTCACGAGGTATTTCCGATGATGACAAGTTTTGATATTGGCACGTTTATTCGTTCAAGCATTCTCGCCCTTGGTTCGTACGGCGTTACGATGTTAACAAATACGGCAAGTGCACTCTTTAAGTTATTTGTGGCGATATTCGCATTGTATTATTTTATTAAAGATGGTCATCGCTTTGTTCGGGCATTAATTCAACTCTCCCCCCTTACCGATGACGAGGATGCACAAATTGTACAAAAGCTGCGGTTGGTAAGTCGATCACTCATTCGCGAGACGCTGGTTATTGCAGTCCTACAAGGTTCTCTCGCGGGCGTTGGATTTTTGCTCGCAGGCGTTCCTAATCCGGTACTCTGGGGCTCAATTGGTGCAATAGGTTCATTGATTCCAAATATTGGAACAAGTATTGTCTTTGTACCCGCCGTGACGTATTTGCTGTTCATGGGACATGTTCCAACGGCAATTGGACTTACGTTGTGGGGAGTGGTCGTGGTCGGACTTGCAGACAACCTCGTCCGTCCTTTTTTGGTTGGACGAGCGATGCGGATACACCCACTCTTTGTATTATTGTCGGTATTGGGAGGAATTGCGGTGTTTGGGGTATCTGGCCTGTTGGTTGGGCCGCTCACGCTGGGACTGTTGGTTGCGCTCGCGGAGATATACAAAGTAAAAATTAACGAGATACATCTGTCTGCATAAAGGAGGAGTATAAAAATAGAACGACACAGGGTGTCGTTCTAAGAGGGTGTACTCCACTAAACGGAGGTGGTTGCAAAAAAAGTTTTTCCTTTCGAAGCAAGAGGACTCCCAATGGGAATCATGACAGAACTCCCAATGGTAAATCTACGCAACGCTTTAGTAAGGTGGCGATAGGTTGAATGGCGTGCCGAAAAAAGCAGTTCTTCACTTCCATCAGGACTGATACGTATGATGCAACCCTTTTTACCGGTTGAATGTCGTCCCCGTTTTCGGAACGGTTTTATTTCTACGAGGATTCCGGGTACAACCTGCGGCTCTTGTTGTAGCGGAAGTTGAAGCGAAGGCTCTTGATCGAACCGGTCCCAAAAGTCACCTAAAGTGCTGTCGTCGGTATGGTCGGGCATTTTTCATCTCCTTGTATTGTTGAGGGGTACAAACCGTCCTCTATAGTGCCATAGGGGAATATGCTGTCAAGCATACTTGCATTATTACATATCTATTGTATAGTCTAACCCGAAGGATAATCACTTCATGATGTTGTTCTTTTCACGCATATAGTTAGGAGGAGTAATGAAGACAATAGTACGTTTTTTTGGTACCGTCATCGGTGGGGCGGTATTTGCTGTAATATTCCAGCATTCGGTGTATGCAGGGAGTCCGTACGACCGGTTAGTCGTGGTGACCAATAAAACTGAGTACGGGGTAATGGCCCTCTACGGTTCTCGGGCGAGCAGTACCTCGTGGGAGAGTAATATCCTCACCGGCAGGTACATTGGCCCCATGAGACAACTCAGTGTTAATTTTAGTGATGGGTCGGGCGCGTGTTTGATTGATTTGCGTGCCGACATGTCTAATGGTCAAAAAATAGAGCATCGAAATTTTGATGCCTGTTCGCTCAATGAATGGACACTGTACCAACAGTAATTACATCCGGCTACCCAACGCTCAACAGGACATATAGGTAGCTAGATGTCCTGTTTTTTGGTGAGACAGGTTACTTGCACATATATTATATATATGGCATAGTACCCTACGAGACTATCAGGGTCTCGCATTTTTTTGGTTCTTTTAAAAAGAGAGGTGGTGTATGAAAAAGGTACGTTTGGTCGTGAGTCTTCTCATGGTTGGGGGTGTCTGGCTGGGTGTGATGAGTTCCGCGCATGCCCTCGATAGACGCATTCGGATTAATAATTATTCCAACTAAGCGATTTTGAGTGTATACGGTTCGCAAGTAGGTGCATCTACATGGGAAGAAGATGTTTCGGGGTGGGAATTAATTCCAGCACATACCTATAAAACAGTAAATTTTAATGATGGGTCGGGCGCGTGTTGGTTTGACCTAAAATTAGTGATGCAATCGGGTGAAGAGATTGTTCGACGCAACGTCAATGTATGTGTTACGGAGACGTGGGACATAAGCTAACATCCACCTGGTATGTAAAAAGGCGCAGTACGTGTGAGTGCTGCGCCTTATTTTATTTAGATTGGAGTGATTAGCTTGAGTGCATGACGGTAGCAAGCCTCAAGTATTTGGTGCTCGGTGTAGTGTTCGCGCGCAAGGAGCTGCACAAAATCTTCCTCAACGGCCGTGAGGAATACCACACGATGTGTCTCATTTGAAAGATCAAGCGGTACCAGATTGTCTTTGTGAGTGCCAATCTGTGTTGGTTGTCGCGTAAAAATACGGTATACCTTTGCTTCGGGTGAGCCTGCTGTACAGGACGGTAATAGTGTCTCAATATCGGTTATGCTCATGGGTAACTCCTCCGTATTAGGCAAAAAAGTGAAAAGTATCTCTAGATGATAATATGACAATATACGATGTAGGTCAAGAGTACCGCTTGACCTGAGACAATACACAGAGTACTCTTTGCAGTGATACCCATAGGTTATATGTGTATCACTTTGTTCTTTCGCATTGGAGATGCATTATGAAAAAATACGTTCGTACTATGATTGTAGTGACGGTAGTTGCCCTCGCATCCGTGAAGTCAAGTTCAGCCACACCATACGAGCCTCGTTCCTCGCGTCCGTCTGGACACGCAAAGTATGTCACCACAACTGCGAAGACTGACGTGCATCCCGGTTTACCGGTACTTGCTGTTTTGTCCCTCGTCGTTGCTCTGATGGCTCAGAATAGACGCACCTCAATCAAGTAAGAAGTATGTAGTTTTAAACCCCTGACCGGTATATGTCAGGGGTTTTTTATATCCGTACGGTTAGGGTGCTATGGGTACGATTCCAACGTCTGGTACAAGTACTCACCCATCTTGTACGTAGATAAAAATATGTTATAACAGTAGCGATTGGTGGGTTCCAATCGTTCTTTCGTCATGATGTTGGAGGTGTGTTATGTATCATAAGTTGCTTGTTCTTTTTTTGTTATGGGTATGTGGTTGGGGATTCAGTGCTGCTGCAATGGCAGAGATTACGGAGGTGTTAGATCGCCGGGTTGCGATTAAAAATATGTCGTCACAAACAATCACTCGTTTGTACGCATCAAATGTCGATAAGGGGTCGTGGGGTCGCAACATTCTCGGGCAGGGTATTATAGGACCACATCAGTACCGTATATTCAATTTTGATGATGGGTGGGGGTATTGTATGTTCGACTTTAAGGCTATAGTGTCATCGGGACAGATGATTATCCGCGAGCGGGTGAACGTATGTACCGCAGAGGTATGGACTATCTACGATGAATAGTACGTAAGGGGTATCAAACCCGAGTGTCAGTAAATATGGCGCTCGGGTTTTTTGTTCGCGGTACGGCGGTGCTTGCGGGTGTATGTCCGATAGTATCTTTTTTCTATGGTAGGATAATTGATATGACTATTGATGCGATATTCGCGCGGTATGAGGTATCCCCACTGATGCAGCAAGAAGCACTTCTCCGTGGTGCATTTGTACTGGCGCTTGAGCAAGTCTGGGTAGGTCCACCGGTTACGTGGTCGCTCCTCGTCAAAGCCTGCATGTTTGCTTCGCTTGGTGAAACCAGTGCACACATCCGCAAAAAAATTGGTCTCGACAAATACATAGTGACACTTATTACGCGCGGTAGTCCCAAGTTTGCCGATGTAGTAGCTACGTCACACGACCTACATCAAAAGCTCTACGCGTATGTGGTGTGGCAGGGAAATAACGAGACTGGAGCAGAGCATGTTGTGGCGTGGGAGCGTATCATACACGAGATAGAGCATAATCTTGTGCACCCGGTACCCCCGCCCAACATACTTACCCAAAAGGTCGAACACACCTTACGTGATATCAATATTCTCCACTACAAAAATCCCTCGGTATAACTCAGGGTAGTTGATAACTACCCATGAACACCCAGAGGAATGTGAGATACTGGTACTAGCAGATGCGGTGTTCCGCATCCTATTATTTGTTCATTTGTAACGTATGACATTTACCCCACCTCCTATCACTATCAAACATGCCGCAACCATCATCGGTGCGTGTCTTCTGGTGCTCGTTGCAACGTCGCTTCTCAGTCATAATCAATACCAACCCATGCGAGGCAATAGTATGGGTGGGTACACTCCAGGCGTGCCGATGATGGACAGTGTGCAATCAGAACGCGTAGCATTTGAGGGTGATGAGTTTGTAGTATCAAAGTCGGCAATGATAGACCCTGCACTGGATGCAGTAGAGTTTCGAGATATGAACAGAGGGGCACCTGACAGGGGTATGCCTATCGCGCCACCGATACCGTCGGCAAGCACCCCTCCTACTGCCGAAAACAAAATTATACGTACCGCAAGTCTTGATATTCTCGTAGCAGATACTGATGATGCGGCAGAGGGGGTACGTGCAGTGAGTGATCGGTACCAGGGACAGCGAGGAAACGAAAATTTTTCACAGTATACACAAGACCTCAAGCGGGGGATGCTTACGATCTGGGTACCATTGGAACACTTTGACGAGGCGGTGCGTGATATCAAAGCACTTGCACTTCGGGTAAATACGGAGGTCATAAACGCACAGGATGTATCAGCGCAGTTTGTTGATTTGACCGCACGTCTCAAAAATCTGCACGCAACCGAGGAACAGTATCAAGCACTTCTTACACGCTCGGGTTCGATTGAAGAGATTCTCAACGTTACGCGTCAGTTGTCACAGACTCGCCAAGAGATTGAGCAGATACAAGGGCAGCTCGATCAACTCTCGGGACAAGTATCACTCTCGGCTATTAGCGTAAGTATCACCCCCGAAGCGGGTGTGACGTCTCCAAGTCAAGCAGTTACGGAGTGGCGACCGGGTACCGTGGTAAAGGCAGCGTATCGTGATTTACAGAACCAACTGATGGGGGTGGCCAATACGCTGATTCGGTTTTTGATTGTGGGGCTACCGCTCTTAGTGATTGCGGGAATACAAATTGCACTCTTTGTCGGGGTGTGTTGGATCATATTCTCTCTCGGACGTCGAGTGTACCGTCGCATGAATCAATCACCTCGTAGTGACTAATGAGCAAAATTCCAAAAGGCATTGATGCTGTAGTTCCATATACCTACAATACCTCCTACGCAGAGGCGGGCGATGAGGTACGAAAATCCCCAGAGATCCACGAGTAGGTACATGCCAGCGAGGAGGAGTACGATGCCAATGAGTGCAATGCCGACAAATCGTACGTACCCATCCACGAGTCCTCGGGTACTCTTCTCAAATGCATATGCACGCCCGGTTACGTAATTAACGCTAATTGCAATACAAAACGCAATCGCTGCAGAAGCGAGGTAGTGTATGTGGAGGAGTTCGGTAAACCCCCAGAGCAGTATGAGGTCGAGGATAAATGAAGTGCATCCGGTAATAGTATAGCGGAGAAACTGAGTTACCCGCGGACTCGCATGTCCACCGAGGGTGGCAACTATATCGAGTACTGATCGGATATTTTTTGTAGACATGTAGTCTGTATAGTATACCGCAGTATCAGTATGTGCTGCAGGAGCTGCACATACTGATATGAGTGCGAATGTGGTACAGTACAGTACGATGACTACCATGCCCCCATACCTCCACGATGCTGAGTTGCGGAGTATTGTGTATACACTCGATGAAGCAATCGATGGGTCACGTGCAGAGGAGGTTCTTGCAATAATTGATGGTATTCGGGCCCTTGCGCCGATGCATCGTGATACCGACCCCCATGAGGTTATCTATGGATTAGTAGATGAGTACCGCAATGGTTTTTTGAGTTTTCATTCACTCAAAGAAGAGATTACAACACTTTTGCGTGATTGGTATACTCCCAAGAAAGAGGGGAAATAAAGAACCACTGAGATAGGTGTATAGCAACAACACCCATCCGCGTATCGCGAATGGGTGGTATACGTGCACAGGGTATTTACCGTGACTTGATGATACTTGATGACAAATCGCCACGCGTGTTTTTTTGTTCAGGTGATGTATTGGTGTGACACCAGATAAGCGCGACACTGAGTACCACAACGAGAGCAGCGAGAGTGCGCGTCAACCATTTGTGTCCCGTGTCTAGTATACGCAATGCTTCTGTAAATAGGTGCATAAAAAACCTCCAGTTGATGAAAGAACAAGTATCTAACAGGTGTAGCTGTCAGAGGTAGATATATACCACTCATCTCTTATATAGTCAAGCGCTGTACTTGAAATAATACACCCCCTACGCGTGGTAGGGGGTGTTCTTGCATAAAGTGTTATGTATCCTGTGTTCCTTCTTGTTCACCAAACCAGTATGCACGTGTTTGGACGTGTGGTACCACCCAGCGCATTTCAAATGCGCCAGCAGCACCCAAAAAGTACGCAGCAACCATAAGAGGCCAGACGATCATTTCTTCACCTTCGGCAAAAGAAATTGCCAACCATTCGAACATAAGAGTAGACAGTCCAAGTGCCCATCGTACCCGTAGAGTGTACCCTCGTACCGAGGTGGCACGTATCCAGTATCCAAATACGGCACCAACACCTGCTGCCATGCCAAGCCATAAGCCAAAGCACGCTAATTCATATCCAAACCCTCGCAACTCATCAAACATACTACCTCCTTCTGTTGTGGTAAGAACTCTAGAACCCGTAATAGGGAACTAAAAACCTGCCCATAGTAAAACACAGATAATCTGTTTTTCAAAATAGAGTGGGGATAGTGTGTCACATTGTCGCTACTCTGTAATAAGCGTGTGGTCTGTAAAGTGGTACCCATGCCGTGCGTGATATACTATCCGCATATGGATATTGAATACGAAGCAACGTTTTATCCGGTTACCAAAGACGCTATGCGGACGCGTCTTGCCGATGTTGGTGCGCACTTGGTAAGATCAGAGTACCTGCAAAAGCGGTCAGTATTTCATGCGCCTCTAGGACACGAGCGTGCGGGTGGGTGGCTGCGCGTGCGTGACGAAGGGGACAAGATTACCATGAGTCTCAAGGTGGTACACGGTACGACAATCGTCGATCAAAAGGAGATTTGTCTTACGGTCAATTCGTTTGAGGATGCGTGCCTTCTACTCGAATCAGTAGGGTGTCGCAAAAAAGCATACCAAGAATCACGGCGTGAGCTGTGGGAGCTCGATGGGGTCGAGGTAACGATTGATGAGTGGCCATTTCTCGAACCGTTTGTTGAGATTGAAGGGAAGAGTGAGTCGGTGGTGCAGGCAGCTGCTACACAACTTGGGTTTGAGTGGTCAACAGCAAAGTTTTGTGCGGTAGGTACACTCTATAGCGAAGTGTACGGATTGCCAGAGGAGGTTATCAATAACCAAACACCAGAGATACTGTTTACTATGGAGAACCCATTTGCAGGAAGAACGGAGTAAGGTACTCGTACGTACAACCGTACAACACATGTGATATCATCTACAGTACCTATGTATACCTACCCCACCATCACCGCATACATTGCAGCGCAGTCAAAAGAGTTTCAGGCACCGTTGCGTGATCTGTACGCACTCATTGCGCATGAGGCTCCGCACGCCACCGAAGCAATAAAGTATGGGATGCCGACGTTTGTGGGTACTAAAAACCTTGTGCACTTTGCATTAGCAAAAAACCACATCGGGTTGTACCCCACACCATCTGCCATCGTACATTTTTCAAAAGAACTCTCTCGGTACAAAACCTCCAAAGGTGCAATTCAATTTCCACTCACCGCACCTCTCCCTAAAGGATTAATTACCAAGATCGTACGCTTTCGGGTGAGGGAAGATAGAGGAGGGGAATAGGGGTGCATCGGCGGCATACATTGACACTACGTATTATATATTGTATAATACCTCTCGAATACCGTTCATTTCAATATTTACCGAGAGGATACATACGTGGATACAAACTGGAACGATTGGCAAAAAACACAACAATCTATTTACGAAAAATTTAGTACTGGGCAACAGACCGCATGTACTGATGGATTGTGCGTTGATCCAACTATTCAAAATAAGGTGGGCGGGTATCTCGTGATACTTACTCCCGCATTATCTATACGAATGGTGTTGGCACGGATCGCGTCTGACATAGGTGCGTACGTGCCAGGTACTCTAACCTATGCTACAGAGCAATTGCATACGACCATCTCAGACTACTTAGTAACACCGCACCACAATCCTGGAGGCACTGACGATCATGATTATATCCTCGAACAGTTGCATAGTGCAATTGACTGGTGGATTTCTGATTGGAGGCCTGCGTGTATGTATCATGCCGGCGTCACGTTCAATCAAACAACCGTCATTGCACAAGGGTATGCAAATAAAGACTTCTGTACCGGCGCGCACCATTTTGTACAGGATGCATCAAAGAGATTGCATCCACAACTTCGTATGCCGTGGGGATCACATGTTACCATGGCTCGGTTTGGTACGGTGCAGAGTGCACAGGATGCGCGTCGGGTACAAGAAATTTGTGCAGATTACAACGCAGTACTGAAAGGGTTTAATGCATACCATCCCTATGTCAGTATCGCAGTTGGGTATTTTACAATAACCCAGGAACAGTTTAATCTCACCATCACCAAAGAGCGGGTATTCGTATAAGTGGCACTCGCACAGTTCAAAACGCTCTCTCATATGAGAGCGTTTTTTAATATGGAATCGGTGCGACTAGGTAACCGTTACGCCACTCACGTCAGCTACTTACTCAACTTCAACTAATATTTCATTGCGCAGTACCAACGGCATTGAAAGGGGTGGGTTGTAAAACGCCGCTTGTGGTGTTGCACGTACGGTAACGTTGTCAGCTTCCAATAGTGCAAGCAACACTTCTTTCTTTTTGGCGACTCGGTCGGGTGTTCCGTACCAGCCAAAGCGTAACACAGCAACCTTTCTTCCGTTGACCGCACGTAATTGTACCCGGTCGTTGTTTGGGGTAGGGAGTGTGTCCATGCGGTACTGGCTTGGCAACACAAAGGCAATGGTTCGGGTGGTGTCGTTCGATTGACCTTCAATGACTGGAACAGTCATGGCGATTTTTTGACTCTTCATACCCGGCTGCTCAAGTACTGGGGTAGTCATCGAAATCTTTTCTTGTTTTGTGTTGTTACCAAAAATATAATCAGCCACCAGAGAAAACCCCTGACGCAGGTCTTGATCGTATGCAGTGGAATCCACCACCGTTTCCGCCACAATGTATGGATCGTACTGCCGGATTTCATACCCGGCCTTTTTCTCGAGTACGGTGTATGTTGGTTCTTCGAGGGTACGCACTGCCAGGTATGATCCAACCGCCCAGAGCACGAGCAGCAACACAACTCCTCCAATGATGTAATACATAGTGTTCATATAAGTATAGGTTGAGTAT
>JAKFXP010000061.1 GCA_021731325.1 Parcubacteria group bacterium | reverse complement strand
TTTTATATTATACACCTAGAGACATGCGTCGCTTATGGTCGAGGTAGAAGTTGAGTAGTATGAGACCAAACAAACCGAGGCCACCCAGTGTAACAAGTAGTAATGAGTTGTTGTTGTTTGAGGTACGTACAATGTTCTCTTCACGCGCATCAAGCACTCGCGCACGTTCATCAAGAGCTGCTACGTACGTATTGATTTCATTTTCTGGCACTCCGGCCACAACACCCACCGTATTCGCCGTTACCTGATACGAATGCGTACGCAGGTGTGTGCGCCAACTCTGCCCCAACAACAGTGCGTAGCCCGAAAATACCAACAGCGTTGCCAGGAGCAACACTTTGGTATCTCGTCGAGAATAACGCCACATCATACTACTACTCTAGGGGTACTACGCGAAGAACACAAGGGTACCTATAAACAGGAGCGCAAGAATGATCAAGAGCCAGGTGACGGTGCGCATCAGACGTTTGCCAAATGAGGTTGTTTCGGCAATCTTTTGTGCTTGAGACGGTACATGTCCTGCGCGTGCAAGAGCGTTGCGCACGTAGCGACGCATACCCCACGTGATAAAGAGTGCCAACAGAAGGATGCCGCCGAGCACCATACCTACCTCCTTGAGCGGGATAACCCAAAACGTCGTATCACGGGTGATGGTTTGTTTTTCGGTATCCCCAAATACGATACTCGCTGATGCGGTATACCTCCCCAACGTGAACTGCTCGGTCGTCCACGGGGTCTCGAACACTCGATCCGTACGCGGCATGATACCCCCCGCACTTTCGTTCATTATTATTTGATCAACCTTTTTGCCAAACAGGTCACTGATCTCGATGATACCTCGTGGTCGCTCATGTACAGTACCCGTATTTTCGATGCGCGTTTTGAATACTGCTTCGGGTTTTGTATAAAAGGCTTTGTCTGTAGAAAATTCACGAATGATGATTCCCTCGAGGGCAGTACCATTGACACGTAGGTTGAGGAGGGATGCAACCTGAAAGCCAACTCCTGCACCGGACTCAGTCACTCGATCTGCTTCTCGAGTAACAAATATCGCTGCAAAATAACTTCCCGGCGAAGCATCTGCGGGTATCTCAATACGATAGGGTACTTCTATCGAAGCTCCTTGCTCGAGCTCTATATCGGGAACACTCATGTGTATCCAGGCGGCGGCCTCCATAGGGTCACTGGCAGGAGTAGTTGAAAATACCGGTCGGCCGTTATCATCCATGTTTTCAATATTACGCGCCGCAAGATAGTACTTTTGTTTTCCTCCATCTTGATTGGTGACGGTAAGCGCCCCCTCTATCAAAGCACCTGGGTCAGCACGCTCATCGAGCGTGGAGGGTTGGATTCGTATCCCTACCCCATCTTGTGCGTAGGCAACACCCCCGATCCAAAAAAGAAACATGGGTATAAGCGCCAAAAAAAAGAACACTGCCCGCTGCTGAGAAGAAAAATTCGTTAATGCCATATCGTGTGTTAATTATACCAAACCAGCCATACGGCACCATACCGGTACACTGGACACTTCCCTCTAAAATACCGGCGTAGCGATATAGGTCAACGTCGCCGTATAGTCTTTTGCCGCTTCCTGCAACTCAGTAATCTCTACTTTGTAGGCAACGGTCGTTGAGCCTACCCCCATACCTGCGGTACTCGTTACCGCCGCATTGTGGTAAAAGACTTCGACAGGATTGTTGCCGGTAAAGTTACCTTGATATGATGCATACCCCGCTCCCCACTTATTTGGCGTGGTACTCGACACGACATTGTCGTCAGAGGTCACGCCCCAGTGACCGTACGTGTCGGGACTTCCCATGATACTGGTCGGACCTTGCCAAAGGGTGGTTGATGCCGTAGCTGCATTATCAATAAATTCATCGATGGTGGCGCCGTTCCCTGCAATTAAGGTCGTATCCGCCTGTACCGTCACCGAAAAACCATTGAGGGCATTGGTCTCGACCAGGAGACGTTGTGCCATAAGCGTCGCGTCATCAGGCACAAGAATACCAAATGGTACCGTGGTTGCCGTTGAAGATGCCGCAGTGAGTTTTACATCATCATTAACCGATACGCCAGGCCCTACCGCATTAATACTAAAATTAAATACCGTATCAACAGCTGCCGTTGCGGTGACATCGTCGATAATAACCACGCGTGTATCTCCCTCGTCTACAAAGGGTGTTGCACCAACACCCTCAATATTAATGACGTAGGATCCAGCGGTAGCAGGATTATTGATAAGATTACCACCCGTCGTAGTTCCCACATCAATCACAAAGGTGGTAGAGGAAGCGATTGAATCACTCGTGCATACCGTGAAATCGATTGTTTCTGGGTTAATGCTGACAAGAACTTCTGAAGGAGTGCCCGTACAACCCGCAACCAACTCAGCTCCTTGTGGAATAGAAATATCTGCACCCGCCAGTCCGGTCAAGTCAAATGCGGTAGTGGAAGGATCAAAAGAAATACGCATAACCTCATCCTCAACAAGACCGTTGGGGGTTGTAAACTTTATACGATGCGCAGCGTCTAATCCTGGTGCCGAGGTTGGTGCGAGCGTATCGCTGATACTCCCCAACCCTGCCGCTTCCGCAGTACCGAACCAAAAGGAGAGTCCGAGTGACCAGCATACGAGCGATAGTACCAGCAGGCTGACGAGAGCAGTGGAGGGGGTACGTAGGGACAGAGGTTTCATACACAGGATGTAAACAGGTTATACACAATAATATCCACAGTATATCGTACGATGAGCCTTATTACACACCCTACTGCCCACTCAGGAGTGGACAACTAAAAAACACCTCGCCGAGAAGCGAGATGTTTTACATACACAATGTGAGGGGTGTGCTTAGAAGACCGGAGTCGCAATATAGGTAAGTGTTGCGGTGTAGTCTTTTGCTGCTTCCTGTAGTGAGGTGATCTGAGCCTTGTAGGCAACGGTCGTTGATCCTACCCCTATACCTGCGGTATTTTGTACTGCGGCATTATGGTAGAAGACTTCGACAGGATTGTTGCCAGTAAAGTTACCTTGGTACAGTGCGTACCCCGATCCCCACTTATTCGGCGTGGTACTCGACACGACATTGTCGTCGGAGGTCACGCCCCAGTGACCGTAGGTGTCAGGGCTACCCATAGTCCCGAGGGGAGTTGTCCATGAGGTAGTTGAGGCCGTTGCGGCATTATCAATAAACTCATCGATAGTTGCGCCGTTTCCTGCAGTCAGGGTGACGTCTGATTGTACGGTTACCGAAAAACCATTGAGTGCATTGGTGTCAACCAGGAGTCGTTGTGCCAAAAGCTTAGGGACACCCGGAGCAAGGATACCAAATGGTACTGATGTAGCGGTTGAAGATGCTGAGGTAGTTGTCACATCATCATTTACCGTTGCACCAGGTCCTACCGCATTGATACTAAACGTAAAGATAGTATCAACTGCCGCCGTTACCGTCACGTCGTCGATAATGGCGACACGGGTGTCTGCCTCGTCCACAAAGGGAGTTGCTCCCGTTCCGTCTATATTTATGACGTATGAACCTGCGGTAGCAGGATTGTTAATGAGCGCACCTGCGGTAGTGGTTCCGATATCAATAATAAATGCTGTTGAAGAAGCAATTGAGTCACCGGTACACATAGTGAAATCAACGGTCTCAGCGTTTACCGTTGGGTACATCTGAGAAGCGGCACCCGTACAGCTACCAATGTTCGCCACCTGTGTTGCACCCGCGACAATGGTAATACTGGTAGTTGAAAAACCAGTCAAATCAAATGCAGTGGTAGATGGATCAAACGAAACCCGCATGTTCTCAAGGCTTGAAAAGCCATTTGGTGTTGTAAACCGTAGACGATGTGCAGAGTCTACACCGAGATCTGAATCTGAGAGTGTGTCACTAACAAAATTGAGTCCCGCAGCATCTGCTCTGTTAATCCAACTTGGTAAGCCGATAGACCATGCCAACAGTGCGAGCATAAGCACGATTGCAAGCGTGCGGCCCGGGAGTCGTAGTGCGATAGATAACGAGTTCATTGTGTATGTTTTTTAATAAATAAAGGGGGCTGGTAATAGTACGAGTCTTTGACAGCACTCGATTACGTACCATAATACCGTACCGTCTTCATACAAGCTCTCACCCTATGTGGATAACTATAATCTACCGGAGTAGTGCAGCGGCTTCTTCTTCGCTCACGGCTTTAAATTCGTAGGGTCGTTCGTACGTCAACACATCTGAAAGGAGTGCGCTCGCAATGACCCAACTCACAGCAATAACCGTAAGGAAGAAAAAGAAGAATCGATATCGGTAGAGGAAGGTGCCTACTCCCATCCGCTTCGGGGTGTGGCGAGATGATTCGGAAAGCGTCTGACGAGTTTCGTGCACGACGCGGGTGGGTGGCGTAGCAACACTCCGCAAATCGACAATACCCACCTGTATCGGTTTGATGAGGCTCGTGAGGGTAAGTTTTGGCTTTGGGGGAGGTTCTTGCGTATGTACCACCGGTAGTTCTAGAGTAGTACGCGCGATAAGCGTTGGTTGCGTAAGGGTGGTGGTAGAAACAGGAGTACGTACCTCTGGTTCGAGGTGTTTCGTCTCGATAGCAATCGCACGACGTACATACGAACGCAGTGCCCATCCAACAAACCACACAAGCAGAATCAACCCTCCCACTACCTCAGCAAGGGGGATGAGGGGCAATATATAAAAATATACGGTTGATTGTGCAAAGCTTTTTGTCTCACCACCGTACCCCAGCGTTGCCTCAGCGCGATAGCGTCCAATATCCCACGTACCCGCATCTGCCTTCCAGGTGTAGGTAAACTTGCGTACACTGCTCGGCATCACATTACCATAATCACCACTCTGATTGATAGGTATCATGCCGCGCTTTTTGCCAAACATATTGTAAATCGTAATGTCACCACGCGGTTGCAAATGTACATTGCCCTGATTTTCAAAGCGAAGCGATAATTGCGCTTCCGGGGTCTCGTAGACGCTTTTTTCGGTCACCAAGTCACGAATACGACCATCTTCGATGACGGTACCGGCAACACGAAGAAATATGAGCGACGCAATTGAACTCGTTACCGACACCGTACTACTCTCTTCGGACGCACCTTGTGGTGCACGATTGCCAATAAGTACGGCCGCATAATGTCCTCCGGGTGCTGCGTCAGGAGGTACGGTAATCATCAGAGGTACGGTAATCGTCTGCTCACGAGTGATGTTAAGCGGCCCTTGTGGCAAGGTAATCCACCCCGCAAGTGTGGTTGGGTCAGGAGTCGACGGATCACCATTCATCCCCGGCGGATCTTTGAAACGAGGTCTACCCTCTTCACCGGCAGGCTCAAACAACATTGGCTCGGCATACACCGTCATATCATACGGATTGCCGTTCACCACCTGAATACCGCTCGCCCAGGTCTCTCCTGGTTTGAGATTTACCTGTATGAGGGGAGGAGTTACGGTGAGTGTCATCGAGTTCTCTTGTGCATGCGCCGTATATCCTCCAAACACACCGGGTACGGATATAAGTAGAGCGATACCCCAGAGGTATCGAGGTATGGAGAGACGATGGATAGACATAGACATAACGTTAGCGACGACGGGCAAGGGATATGGTATCTCCTTCGACCGTAGGCGGGGTATGGTGGGGTATGCGCTGACGAAGCTCGGAAGGTGAGGGTGCTGGTACACTCGGACTACGCGGCGAGGCACGGGATCGTGCGGAAAGTACGGTTGCGCCACCCGGGGCATGCGCAGCAGGCTCGGGTCGAGGGGTCGCAAGGGTGCTGGGCATCGCCGCCGAAAGTGAGGTGCGTCCGTGTGCGCTGTTTTTTATAGCGGCTCCACGCCCCCCCGGTGCTGCTGGTTCCCCGCTCGATGCATGATACAGTGCCGGACGCGCAACTGCACGCATGTGGATAATGAACGTACCCACCACCGCCAATAGACCGACACCCATGAGGGCGAACATCACCTCTTTCCAGGGGAACACCCAAAAGTACGCAGTGTCTTGTACGCTCGCGAGTTGATTTTCACCATATTCAAGATCGAGAAAGGCTTTGTATTTACCAAACCGTCCCGAAGCGCTCCATACTGCTGCCAACTGCTTTTTGTTTTCTGGCGTAATCTCTTCACCACCGGCATTGAGGGGAATACTTCCCACCTCTTCACCTTTGCGGTTAAAAATACGAATGGATCCCCGTGGCTCTATCTGACGATTCCCAACGTTTTCGAGTAAATATGAAAACGAGACGTTTTCTCCGGTCACCACCGAATCATCTGCGGTGAAATTACCGAGCTGGAGACGCTCTTTTGCATCATCGAGTACCTCAACATTGAGCATAAGACTCGTACCATCTTCCGAGGGTGCGGCGGGTACCATTTCACGTCGAGGCCCTTCACTAAACTGAATACGAGCAAAGTATGATCCTGGCTTTGCAGCAAGATTGACGTGTACGAGGTACGGAATCTTGCGACTTTCTCCGGGAGAGAGGTCGATTACTCCCCGAGTAATCTCAATCCAATTGGCGAGTGAGGTTGAGAGGTCTGAAGTTGCGGGTGATTCGAATTGTTGCGCTCCTGCATTTGGGTCAATATTCTCCACTGAAATATATACGTCGAGACGCTGGTCGAGATTGTTGGTAACTAACAACTCTTTTTTGATGATATCACGCGGTTTTGCTTTTTCGTTTGAGACAACGGGAGTGATCGAAAAATTCGTTGCTGCGTTTGGGTTACCGAGCGGCTCATCAACACTCAGAGCACTTGAACTCCCCGTACTCATATCCTCCACCTCCTGTGCATACGCCCTAGATACCGTACCCAAGTACCCAAAAACAAGCGGTATCCCTATTACGAGGACAACCGCGCAAGCCGTATGCAACAGCGCGCTTTTTCGCATACCTTTCATTGTACCGCACACGATAGTGGATAGTGGGTAGTAGCGAGTGAATAGTGTGGAAAACACTTGTCGCCCCTCTACAAATGGGGTATGGTGCACCACAGATTCATACCCATACCAATAGGAGGTTATATATGAACGTGGTCTTTATAAAAATGGGCACCAAATCAGTCTTTACCCCTGGATGGCCTCAGGAGGCCGTAGTGCAGATAGTGGCACTCCACCGCAGGGGGTACCGTGTTGTTATCACTTCATCGGGTGCGGGGGAAACAGGGAGGCAGCTACTTGGTGCGGGGCATGCAACAACCTATTCTCGGCAAGTACTCTCTGGTTTTGGGAGTATGGAATTATTTCGTATGTGGAGTACGCTCCTCGTACCCCATGGACTATATCCCGTACCCCTTCTTGTTACACAGAGCAACATCACCACCGCAGGAGAAGCTACGTCAATCAAACGTTGTTTGCTTGAGATATTGCAACGTACTGATGGCATTGTTATTGCCAACGAGAACGATATGGTCAGTGATGAGGAGATTCAGTATTGGGCATCGGGTTTGGGTGAAAACGACAAACTGCAAGTGGCATTGGTCACCCTTGCGCAATCAATTCCCGAAATTACGGTGTCGGGAGTCCTCTTTGCGACACATAAGGGAGGCTATTACCACACTGATCCACACACTGACCCATACGCCGAGCTCGTGACCGAGGTATCATGGGAAACGTGGCCACACCGAGAATACCTTGAGGTATTCTTAGCACCCTACATCAACGACCCTGCACCACGTTTGCCAAATGATATTTATGCAAAAGTGTGTGCGGGACTCGTATGTGCCAAGTACCGAAAAGTTCCTCGGGTCGCTATCGCAACACCACATCAATTAGTTAACTTGATTACCGACTGCCCTACTTTTGTGGGTACGCGTATCATCCCTTAGTCGTGCACACCACCAAGCAACTTCTCGCCTGGTGGTTTTTTTATACCACCAGCACGCTCGCGAGCAAAATTCCTGCGACCAGTGGAAGAAAAAAATTATCTGATCCTACCGGTGCTATCGCCTCAATACCCGTAAGCAGCACCGCACCCAACATTGCGTTCGCGAACGTTAATCCGGCACAAAAAAATATGACTGTAGTGCTGATAAAAAAAATTCCTGAACCTTCGTACGATAAACTATCCCCTCGAAGAACATACCGATGTATCCCAAAGCGTTTACCAATAAGAGCGGCGGCGGGATCTGCGATAGCGAGCACCAACATCCCTACCTGGAATGCTATAGGCTGAAGAGGTAAAAAAAGCCAGCTCGTCACCATAACCCCCGCAACAAAGAAAAATTCACCGTAGGTCGTTCGTTGCACTGAACGCAAACGTTCAAAATGGTGTAGGATACGTGCGCCAAGAAATATGCCCGTCAGCAGTATCCCGAGGAGCATCATACTCTGCATTGATACTCGCGGAGCGAGATACGCGAGTGAAAGGGCGAGCAGTATGTGTATGATTTTTCGAAGTACTTCAGCGTACATAGGGTACTAATAATTACCGTACAGGTATGTATTTATGCAGGAGCTTCTTGTTCCGCAAGCAATTGGATTAAGAGGCGTACCGGTACCCCCGCAGCACCGGGCGCCAACTGATCCCCCCTATCACTCGTCATACGCGGCGCCATATCGATATGCACCCACGGATACCCGTCCGCAAACTCAGCCAAGAACATACCGCCCCCAATAGTTCCTGCGTATCGAGCGCTTTCAGTGGGTATATTTGCCACATCACCAAAACGACCTTTGACCATATACTGATATTCTTCCCATAGGGGTAATGACCAACAATAATCACCACTTTCTTCGCCCAGTCGACATATCCTTTGTGCGAGTGCATCATCTTTTGATAACACGGCACACGCTTTGGTACCAAACGTCACGAGCGCAGCTCCTGTTAAGGTTGCAACGTCCACCACCAGTTTCGGATGGTACCGTTTTGCATAGGTGAGTGCATCGGCCAGGATAATACGTCCCTCTGCATCAGTATCGAGCACATCAATTGTTTTACCGCTCATCGAACGTAGCACATCCCCCGGTCGGTAACTATCATTACTGATTGCATTTTCTACCGCAGGAATCAGTGCAATCACATTTACCTTGAGTTTAAGGCGAGCGGCCGCGATGACCGCATGGGCAACGGCGGCACCTCCCGACATATCGAGATGCATGTCGAGCATGCCACTCGTTGGCTTGAGGGATAAACCACCCGTATCATACGTCACTCCCTTACCCACCAACACCGTGGGTGCATCTTTTTTCTTTCCCCCCCAATATTCGACAATAATAAAATTTGGCGGTTCTTTTGCCCCTCGCGCCACCCCTAACACCGCTCCCATTTTGAGGATTTCCATATCTTTGAGACTGAGTACGGTCACACGTGCCAAAGTGCCTTTCGCTGCTGTTTTGATACGAGTCGCTAATATCGCAGGGGTCATATCTCCTCCCGGCATATTAGAAAGATCACGACAAGCATTTACCTCTTTTGCCACTATTTCCGCACGTTTGCATGCCAGCTTGGTTGCCGCATCAAACACACCCACTACCACCACCTCTTCAATAGGTCGCCACCCGTGTTTTGGTTTTTGTTTGTAGTGGGTAAATTCGTACGCGGCGAGGAGTGTATTTTCTACCACTATCGCAAAAATCTCCTCCTGCGTGCCCTCAATCCCTGGAAGCAGGGTAAGTGACTCCCCCATAAGGGTAAGCATGGTCACCTGCTTTGCTTTTGCCTCCTGGATAACCGTGCGCGCCAGCATGCGCAATCGCCGGTTGGTGACCGGCACCATACTCTCGATACCTAAGACAAGCGTCTGCGTACCCTCTACATCTCGCTCCATGCACGAAAAATCACGTGCGGGGTCGAATCGTACAAGCGTGGTGTGTTCTGGTTTTTTCTGAGAAAGGGTAATGTTCATAGGTTAGGAGGTAGTATAGGCTTGTATACTCTGTACAATCGTCTCAAGAATATGCCGAAACTTTGCAACATCCGGCTCCAGTAAAGTGAGTCGGAACCCCTCGCGATGTGAATTCATACCCGAAAGCGGCACTACGGTGATACCGGTGGATGCCATAAGGTAATACACAAAGCGTTTATCATTCGGCATCCCCGGTACCAAACTCTCGATGCGCGTGCGCACCCGAATATCCGCAATAGGAAGTGTTTGGTCGTGTCGAAGTACTCCGTCTTTAAAGACTACTGCTGCATAAAATGCACCGAGGGGTTTGTTGGCAATCACGACATCAACACCTCGAAAAACTTCGCTAAATATCTCTGACTTCTTTCGATACCCTTCGGCAACCGACGCAAGGTGTGCGGGGTATCGGGAGTCACCGAGTATCTTTGGCAAGGCTTTTTGCGGTAAGGTGGTCGAACACACTTCAAGCATTTTTGCATCTACCAATGTCTTGATGTAGCGGGCAAAGACGGGATCTTTGTCTTTGTTGTAAACTTCTATCCATCCGCACCGCGCTCCCGGCCAGGGCACCTCTTTTGAAAGCCCTTTCATAGCAATCCCCGGCACTCCGTCAAGCACCTTAGAAAGAGGGATCATCTCTCCCCCATACACAATCTGCGAATAAATTTCGTCACTCATCATAAAAAGGTCGTATTCACGCGCTATCTGCACGATACCGCGCAAGGTTTCCTCTGAGTACACCGTGCCCGTAGGGTTGTCAGGATTAATGATGAGGATGCCACTAATGCCCGGATTGTAATGCACTTTGTTCCGAATATCGAGCAAATCAGGTTGCCATCCGTTTTCCGGAATGAGATTGTAGGTGATGTGCGGTGCGTCCGCATGCGCGGCTTCGGCGCTTGAGTGGGTGGGGTACGCCGGATTAGGGCCTAGGATACGCGCACGCGGGTGGAGGTACAAAAAAGAAGTCTGGATTGCATCTCCCAGGCCATTAAAAAAGAGGATGTCGTCGGGAGTTATCTGCTCCCCACCCTCTGCATTACGCGCATCCGCAATAAATTCACGGGTTGCGCGCACGCCACGCGTGGGCGAGTATCCGTATGAGCTATTGTCGTTTTTGGTCAGGTCAGAGACTATCTCTTTGATCCATTCGGGTACCACCTGGCCTTTTGCGACAGGATCGCCAACATTCTCCCAACAGATTGGTACTCCTAATGCTTGTAACTCCTCACCAACGGCCACAATTTCACGAATTTCATACGTAAGCTCATCAGCTCCCGGGTGCACAATATTGGTACGCATGGCACCAGCTTACACCGAACAGCGCCTTGTCGCAAAAAAGTGGGAAAAGAGTATGTGTCGATTATTCGACATCGAGAAACAGATCTTGAGGGGCATGTACGAGCGCTTCAATCTCGGCGGACACCACCTTATCAAAGTCTGGTACCTGTTGCTCAAAAAAATCTTGAATGGCCTGTTGTTTTTCTTCGTTTTGTGGATCATCGCTGGCTTCGGTAAATAGACGAGTCAGGTCTTCTTTTTTTTGATCATCAAGTAACGCAATAGTGCGGAGCATCACCCCTTCAAACACCACACTACTGATACGTTCCAATACTGCCTGTCGTTCCTCTTCTGGTAAAAGATCAATACCAAACGCTTCCGTGATGTCGGTAAGCATGTCGGGGGTCAAGGGTGCGGTGTCCATAACGATGAGGGGTGATTATTTAGTACCTGCGAAACATGGGGTGATGATGTGCGCGAATCGAATACTTACGCCCCTGTTCCATTTGTGACTCAAGTTGTTTCAGATGCAACAGTGCATCTGCTGCACTTGTTTCTGGTGCAGGCTGTTCAACGCGTATCAATCGTTTTGGTACGCCATGTCCATCGTACGATGCATATTCACGTATCACATCGTTGGTTGCCTGGTGCCAGACTTCCACAAAGTGTTTGTCTGAAGCCATTAATTCTCCGAATGTTTTTCCTGTCCACGTAGGATTGTTTTTTAACAGTACGGCAACCTCAGAGCGATCAAAACTCAACTTTATAGCAAGGTTCTTATCAATCACTCCTCCTTCAGGTATGGTTGATCGAGAAGGAATGACATGCTCCATGTTGCCATGAGGAGTATTAATCTCCGCGTGAATACTCCCTCCCGCAGCAAACGGACCTGCCTCACCATTCACCACGCCATCCGCTACTGCAACCGGTCCACCGTACCCCCGCCCCAATCCGCCGCGGTAGTATCCACCACCCC